>JAEUWI010000065.1 GCA_016791475.1 Candidatus Hydrogenedentota bacterium | reverse complement strand
AGAAAATATCGGACGCCGTGGATGCACTCAAAATACTAGCCACCGCACAGGCTGCACCAAACTGGGGATAGCTCAGGGAGCAATGGACAATTGACAATGGACAACGGGCGACGGGCAACGGGCAAAGAATGGAAGAGGTGGATGGGGTGGATGGGGTGGAGCGAATAAACGCAGTTCACCTGCGCGGGTTGGGCACTTTGGCCCGAAGGTGTGGTCGTGCCCCGTGGGGGGGGAAGGACTATGACTGACGGAACTGAATCATGGGGTCGCGATGTCCTGTGCGCCGGTTGGCGTGGTGTTGTTTCCTGTAACACGACAGGCGGTATGCGCATGCAAGATTTTCTGAACCGCAAATTTTCGCAGATTAGCGCAAATCTTTCATGAGGCGGAAGAGGGGAGGTGAACCGCGAATGGACGCGAATGAACGCGGATACCTGTGTCGCCTCGGGGGGGCTTTGTGCTCCAGAGCTTACTGCGTTGACTGGCCGGAGGTCATCGGGGTCTATTGCCCGCTACACCTCGTCCCACGCCTGCTTGATATTCCTGGCGCTGTGAATGACGCGCAAGATTTTCAGAGCCTCGTGTTCAAACTTGAAAAATGACAGGTATCGACCGAATGGTATCGCCCGTACGCCCGGTCCCACTGACGGAAAGGGTCGTCCCACGTTGGGGTGGCTCGTGAGAAACTCAAACTTGGCCTGAAGCGCGGTGGCCCATTGGATCGCTGCGTCGGGATTGTCCCTCGAAATAAAGTCGAAGATCCCTTCAACATCTGAGCCCGCTGAGGGCGAGCGAATAAAAAGGTTCACGGCGTGTTGGGTCTTGACCGTTGGAGCAGCTTTTCGAAGAAGGCTGGACCATCCATCCCCAAGCCAGCTTCAAGCTCTCTTACGGCTTGATCTATTTCCGGTTTCAAACGCTCGAGATCGAGATTGAACCATTGGTCGCGTTCTTCCAGCAGCGCCGGAGCCTCTTCCAGCAGCGCGCTTGCCGAATCGTAGAGGCCTGTGTCGAGGCGTTCCTGGATAAACCGCTCTTGTGCGGGGTTTACTGTGATTTGCATGACGAACTCCATTTGGGCCTTAGCCGTGCATCCAGTATACCAGAGCCCGTTTTTACAAGGCGCGTACCCATCGCCAACAAAGCCCTTGACAAACCGCGTAGAAATCTGCAATCTATGTATAGATTTGCTGGGTAACTCGCGTCGCGGGGGCCATCACGTGGATGTGGTCGGTCGAAATTGCGCCGGGGTTGGCGTCCGGCATGAGACTTTGGAAAGGCGGGCTGTGGAATGCGCTGGGGTGACGATACGGAAGAAGCTTTCCCGCCGCGCCATCCGCGCGAGCCGGGCCGGTTGCGGCAGGATATCCTGGATGAAATCGCGGATCATCTGGAATGTGCCGCGGAGCGGGAGGCGGAGTGCGGCGGGGAGAATGATACCGAGGACGCGGCCTGGGGCCGGGTCCTGGAACGATTCGGCAATCCCGATGCCATAGCCCGAAAGCTCTGGTGGGATGAAATGAGGGACACGGTCATGCGGGAATGGATTCAAACCGGGGTGGTAGTGGTCGTGGCGATTGCGGTGGTGGTGTTCATGACGCTGGTGATGCGGCAGATGAACACGGCGAACCAGGCGGTGCTGGAGGCCTTGAAAAGCAACGCCACGGCGGTGAACCCGCTGGTCACGCTGAAGGTAAAGGTGACGCGCGGCACGGAGGACGGGCCGCCGGCGGAGGGGGTGGAGATCCGGCTCACGGGGGCGGCGTTCGGAAATGAGAGAGTTCACATCTCTCGCTCGACAGACGCCACGGGTGTGGCTAACTTTGGCCCCATGCAGGCGGGGCAGTTCGAGGCCTTCGCAACCGATCCAACATCTGATCTCAGCTTTGATGGGTCAAAGGTTGTGACGCTCTTCGCGGGAAGCGCGCCCGAGGTCGTCAAGTTGGTAGCGCCCGATGTTGTGCCCCGCGACGTGAGCCTTGATTTTTCATCGCCTGTGGTGCTGGGCGAAAATCGTGGATTGTCAGGTAGTGTCTTCGCCAAATGGGAGATCAACGGGGCCGCGTGGAAGGGGAATACGTGGTTCAGTGTTGATGCATCGTCTACCGGAGACTCCGATCAGGAAACCGCACAGAGCGCTTCGATCAATATGTCAGGAGAAATTACAAGTGTCGAGTTGCAATTGGGTAAACCAGGCAACCTGCATGACAATGCCAGTCTGGATTCATCGAAGATTACGCCCCTCCAAGAAGGGGGAGGTTACCGGCTTGAGATGCCGCCCGCGTTCGTGAAACAGTTCGACGACTGGCGCGTTCAGGATCACGCGAAATCGCGGGGGGTGGAATTGGATGATCCATTGTTGAATGCAGTCCGAAACCAATTTCCCAAAATGGTTCTGGATGGGGCCTCCATCATTAGTGAATCTATAAGCGCGGCTCAGAGAGATGCAAGTCTTAGCAGATGGGCGGAATTTTCTATTACCTACGACGAGAGCATGTTGCAGATCTCGTGTGAGGGTCAGAAAGATCGGGCAGGCTCGGGAAAGTCAATTGTTTCGCTATTTAGTCCTCCGAATTCCTTGAATATCGGTACAAACTCGCGCCTCATACTTGCGATTTCCCGTCTCGACTTTTTTCCGATGGAAATGGAGAATGAACTCCAGATCTGGCCCGTCTTCAATGATGTGGCCAGCGTTTTATCCACTGTAGATGATTCCAACGTAGCCGTTGCTACTCCGGAGCTTGGATCGGAGCCTGCGGCGGTCTGCTCGAATACAGTGCTTACGAAATTGGCAAGCTTAGATTCCTGGCTTCTTTTCGATGTGACGAGAGGTGCAGCTCAAGACGGCGCGGGCGCAGTGCCGCAAGCCTATCTGGCCCGCTGGGCGAATAGCGATTCCAAGCACGCCAGCTTCCTCGCCGCGATAGGGACAAAAAACTCGAAGAGCATGGAACGTCGCCCCATGTGGCTCGTATTGACGCCGATGGGAGCGGAGGAAGTTGCTGCGGCGAAGTGATACGCCTGTCGGTAGCAAAACACGTCGCCGTAGGGACTGACGCACCCGCGTTTTTGGTAATGACCTTCGTGATTTCCAACGTATCAATTTTCCCGACTGAGAGTCCGTGGTGTCGCCGGGTGTGGCTGTCCCGTCGCTCGCGGAGGGAAACCGGGTTTACCGTGCCACATTGACCAGACGACATGTTGCCTGTTGAGCTGTTTATCGCGGCGACGAGTCCACTCCCCGCACGACGGGACAGCCACACCCAGAGATAACACGACGCCTTGTCGCCGTACGTGTTGGGTCGCAGTGCATGTAGATCCGGTCGAGCCACGGTGGGTGCGTCAGTCCCTGCGGACGCGCCCGACAGGGCGACACCCGGAGTTTGTCGCCGTCGCTTCTCATGTTTCCGGTTTCGCTGACAAATCATTCGCGGCCTCGGACCGCCACACGGTATACTGGACTCGGGCGCAGTCTTCTTCCCACCCGCCGCGCCGTTGAGAGAGAGTCCGCCATGAAACAACGCGATCTGCGCCAGCCGGTAGTCATTTTTGTATGCACCCGTGATCGGGGGAAGAAGGATGACTGCTGTGCGCGCTTTGGCGGGGAGAAGGTGCTGGCGCAATTAAAGAAACGGATCAAGGAGCGAAAGCTTCAGGATGTGGTCCGGGTTTACCCTTCGGGCTGCATTGACAAGTGTTCGAAGGGGCCGAATGTGCTGGTGTTTCCGGGGAATGTGTGGGCCTGCAAAGTAGATGGGCACGACGATGTTGATGCCCTGCTGGACGATGCGCTGGAACGTGCGGATGCGGACGGGAAAAAGGGCAAGTAGGGACTGACGCACCCACCATGTGTTAACTGGAACGTTTTGCCCTGCGACCCAAGGCCAACCCCGACAATGCGGAGTGTTGTCTCCGGGTGTGGCTGTCCCGTCGCTCGCGGAGGTAAACCCGGTTTACTGCGTCAAATCGATCTGACGACGTGTTGCCTGTTGGGTTGTTTATGTTGGCGACGAGTCCACTCCCCGCACGACGGGACAGCCACACCCAGAGACATCACGGACTCGCAATCGGGGCGATTGACGGGGTGTGAATCACGAAGATCTCCACCGATATCGCGGGTGCGTCAGTCCCTGATTCTAGAGCCGGATGAAGATCTTGTTCTTGTAGAGGAACCGTGCAAAGAGCAGGGACAATCCCAGAGACGCTAGTCCAAGCAGCGCCGGGCCTACATTCGGTCCGGCGAGGCGCTGGATGTCGCCGCCGGCGAAGCGGAGGGCAAACTTGTCGAAGTCGAAGAAGTTGTGGGCCAGGTAGATCACGAGGGGATTCGCCCCGATCCACACGAAGGGCACGGTCCAGGCGCGGATTTTCCACACGTCCACGATCTGGTAGAAAACGCCGAGGAACATCGCGCTGTAGCCCCCCGCGACGAGAACGTAGGAGGAGGTCCAGATCTTCTTGATGACGGGGAACTGGAAGCCCCAGGCGAAGCCGAGGATGACGAGCAGCGCGCCACCGCCGATAAGGTAGAGCACCTTTTTCTTGTCGTCGAGCGACTTGGAGGTGATGAGGAAGCCGGAGAAGATGCCGAGCAGGCAGGTGCTGACGGAGGGGATAGTGCTCAGGAGACCTTCGGGGTCCCAGGTGCCGTTGTGCATGCGGCCGGGCAGGTAGTGCTGGTCGATGTAGCAGGCCCAGTTCTTGCCTTCCTCAAACGTCGCCACGCCGAGTCCGGGCACGGGCACGAAGGAGAGAAGGGCCCAGTAGCCCACGAGGAGCGACACGCAAAGAATGATCATGCCGCGAAGGGACAGCAGGCAGAAGGCGAGGCTTCCGAAGAAGTAGCACAGAGCCATGCGCTGGAGCACGCCCGCCACGCGAATGTCGGGCCATTCATTGCGGAAGCCGCCGTAGTACACGAGGCCGACAATGAAGAGGATGATGGTGCGGCGGAAAATGCGCTTGTAGACCGCGCCCATATCGCCGGTTTCCTTGATCCGGCCGAGGGAAAAGGTAATAGAGACGCCGATGAGGAAGAGAAAGAGGGGGAAGATGAGGTCGTAGAAACGGAAGCCTTCCCAGGCGGCGTGGTCGAGCTGGGTGTGGACGAGCGTGGCGATGGAGCCACCAAAGAGGGCGGCCACAGCCCCTACGGCGCCTTCGCCCCCGGTGATCCAGAACATATCAAAACCGCGGAGAGCGTCGACGGAGACCATCCGGTTGGCGGTGGAGGAATCGGCGGGGGCGGGCTCGCCTTTGTGCTTCTTTCGGGACATTGCGTCTTCCTTTGAGGTGGAACCGTGGGAGTATTCTGGGTAAAACGCATGCGCCCCGGCAGCACGCGGCTCAAATGATCAGGTCTGAGACTGTCGCTTCGGTTGGATGGTTTCATGGGTAAAGGGAAGGACAGCGGGGCGGCATTCTAGGGCGTGGGCGGCTGCCGGGTCAAGCGCGGGAACGAAGCGGGGAAGAACTGAACCGCAAATTCACGCAAATTTACGCAAATGCGATGAGGAGGAATATCGCCTGGTGATTGAAGCGCGAATGGACGCTAACAGACGTGCCGCCAAATCCCCTTTACAACTGCCGCTTGCGGGCTTTAAAGATGAGCTCACCCTTGCAGATATAGGCGTGGTCTTCGAGCTCGAAGCCGCGTTTCTCGATGCCTTCTTTAAGGCTCGCGAAGGTGTAAGGGTTCACGTGCTCCTGGCCATAGGCGTCCGGTACGACCCGGTCGTAGAGCCACTCGGTGGCGCGCCATTGCCAGTTGCCGTAGTCAGGCGTACCAAGTACAAGGCAACCGCCGGGTTTCACTACCCGGGCAAATTCGTCCAGCATGCGCCCACCTTCGTCGGGGATGTGCTCGATAACCTGGGAGCACACGAGGGAGGCGACGGAAGCGTCAGGCAGGGGAAGGCGGCAGCCATCGGCCCGAAGTCTCGGGCGACCGGTGCGCTTCATGAAGCGGAGCTTGGAGAGATTCATGTCGACGCCGACCGTGCGCTCGGGGAGCAACTGGAGGATGCGCGAACTGCCACAGCCCACGTCGATAAGGGGATAGCTCAGCTCGGTAAAGCGCAGGACATGGTGGATGCGACGCCCGTGCCACCAGCGTTGCAGGGGAATCCGGCTCTTGAACGCGCGCCAGTCGTAGTCGGGAAAGGTGCAGGAGTTTCGGATGCGCCACATCTGGTGAAAAAGGCGGCAGTAATCGAGGCCAAAAGCGATGATCCGCGCGTGGGACTGGCCCTGGTCTCGCGGCTCGTAGTGAAAGGGGATCTCGGCGATCTCCCGGCCCTGGCGCATGACGATGAGCAGCAGCTCGACCAGGAACACGAAGGTGGTAAAGCGCACGTCGAGGCCGTCGAAGATGCGGCGGTTGTAGAGGCGAAAACCGCTGGACAGATCCCGCGCGGGCAGGGCGAGGCCAATCCGGAAGAACGCATTGACGATCTTGCTGAGCATGAGGCGGAACCACGGCTGATCGGCCTTCCCGCCTTTTACATAGCGCGAGGCAATGACGAGATCGCCTCTGGTTCGGGCCGCCCACAGATCGGCGATGAACTTGGTGGGGTGGGAGTGGTCCGCGTCCATCGTGATGATATAGGCACCGCGAGCCTCCTGCGCGCCCGTGAGGATGGCGTGGCCGTAGCCCTTGGCCTTCTCGCTGAGATAACGCGCGCCGTGGGCGGCCACGATGTCGGGGGTCCCGTCGTCCGACGCAGCGTCCACGACCAGAATTTCCCAGCGCACGCCGAGTTCGACAAGGGCGCTTCGAAGCTGGGGCAGAAGAAGATCGAGGTTGGGCCCCTCGTCCTTGGCGGGAATGACGACGGAGAGATCGAGATCGGGAATTTTTATGGCGTTCAGCATGGGGCCACTGTATCAGTTTCTGCCGGGCGAGATCCCGCGAAAACAACGAGAAAAGGGGGGCAGTCGGGACCGGCGGCTGGAGCTTGCCCCGCTGGGGCCGGTTGTCAGCTGACACCCCGCTATACGCCTGTATCCTCTTTACTTGGGTCGGACGGCGTCTTTTTGGCAGGCTCGCCGCTGAACCAGTTCTTCATCGCTCGCACGAACCCTGTGAAATACAGCGTGGCGGCTAGTATGCCGCCGATCGCTCCCTGCAGGAGCATGGCGGCCATACCGCCATCGATATAGGCCGGCCGCGGCGTACGGATATTTTGACTCAGGGCTGACTTGGGCATCGCATTTCTCCGGACGTGGTCAACGAATGACGGTTATTCCCGCCCCCCTCGGGCGTACACATCGATCTCTTCCGCCAGTATATCGGATTGAACATGGGAAATCTTTATTCGTGATCTATTCCTGAATGAAACCGTGGTAAAGTCCCAGATAATAGCTGAGGAGGAAGGGGCCGCCTTCGTCGAGCCATTTTCCGTTTCCGCCCTTGTCGTCGAGAGTCCACGTGTCTTCGCTCAGGCTCAGGCTGTTGCGCTCGTCGACGGGAATGACGTAGTTGTCCACGCGATAGCCCTTGCCTTCGGCATCACCGGGCTCGCGCACATGGCTGGGCAGCGGAAGCAGATCAATGCGGTGGCTGTTCTCCACGGGCCACATGACCAGGTCCAAGGGGAAGCGCTTCAGCGTGTCCACGCTGTCTTCCAGCCACTTGCCCGTGGGGGAGAGGTCGGTCACGCCCCACTGGGTCTGCATGCCCTGGCCGAGGCAGCAGGCGGCGTAGACGAAGTTGAAAAAGGGATTCCGCTCGTACTGTTCGATCTGCCAGTAGTAGAAGATGGAATTCTGGAACATGCGGAGCACTTCCGGATCCTTCTCATAGCGGATGAGGTGGTAATAGTTCATGAAGGCCATCTTATCGTCGAACTGCACGTAGGAGCCCGGTCCCGCCTGGAGCTTGGGCGCCACCATGCCGTTCAGCGCGTAGTGGTGGTTCTTCACGAGGTCGTCGAAGATGTCTCTGTATTTCTGATCGCCGGTCACATGATGGGTGATGCTCAAGTAGGTCAGGAGGCTGAGGGAGTTCAGGCCGCGCTCCGCCCACCAGTCCGGATCGCCGTTGATGGATTCCGGACTGAAATTGGCCCAGCGCGTGGGCTGGCCGTCGTGATCCACCAGCTTGAAGTTGTGCTCGATGAGGTGGTCCATCACCCGCGAAGTCACTTCCCGCGCGCGGGCCTTTTCCGCGTCGGTCTCGGCCACATGGTCGAAGTAGGTGCCATAAAGCAGGAAATGGCCGTCCAGCTCATCGGAGCTGGCGTCCGTCTTCCAATACCACTTCCCATCACCACTCGTGGGCCAGCGCGGCACGATGACCTTCCACAATGCATCGCTTTCCTGCTTCTTGCGGTCGCTTTCCGGGCTGTTTTGCTCGTTCGGGTTTGGGCCGTCCGTGGGGAGGATGGTCCGGGCGATGAAGCCTTTCGGTGCGGGGTTCGAGCCCGACTGGGTGACTTCGCTGAGGAAGGCCAGGGCCTCGAACGCTTTGGTCGCCCGCTCCTTCGCCTTCGGGTCGCCCGTTGCGGCATAGGCCAGGCATTCGCCCGCGCCGTAGAGGCCCGTGTACTGGCCGTCGTTGTCCGTGTCGTGCTGCTCCACCTTCGATTTGTCGCCGGGATTCTCCAGCGATACCCCCGCCACATAACCATAGGGCGTGCGGCGGTGGTATTTATCGATCTCGTCCTCGTAGAACTTCGCCTTCTCGGCCAGCGTCATGGGCTTGAACTGAATATGGCTCACGCCGCCCGCCGTGGCGACCCACGCGCCGTCGTCGGTGGCCGCGATGTCGCGCACCTCGTCGTTCGGCAGCCACCGCTTCCCCGCGCGCCAGGCCCAGTGGGTGCCGTCGAAGTGGACCGCGCCTTTGGTCGTACCCAGCCACAATCGGCCGTCGGGAGCAACATCCATCGACGTGAAATCGTTCCAAGGCAGGCCCTCGCGGCCCGTGTAGAGATTCCAGGTGCCGTCGCCGTTCTCCATGGCCACACCCTGGGGCGCGGCGAGGATCAGCAGGCCGTCGTGAAGGGCCACGGCGCGTACGTCGTTCGGTGCCCAGCCTGCTGCCTCACTGCGGGGTAGCAGGGGCTGCCACGGCGCCGGCGTCGACGTCTCCCGCGATGCGCCACGAAGTTCCGAGAGGGGACGGGCGGCTCTGAACGCGCCGGTAGCGGTGGCGGCCACCGCGCGACCTTCGCCGTCCACGGCGATACCGGTGATGTCGAGTATTTCATGGGACAGAGAATCGACCACCCGATAGGGACGCGTGGTGCCCTCCTCGATGTACCACAATCCCGAGGTTGTCGCCGCAATGGCTACCGCGCCGTCGGGATGGCTGGGATCAATCGATAGGGCCGTGACTTGCGCGGCGGCAGCGCCCGGCAGGGGCACAAGTGAGCCCTCTTTCTCCTGAAAAATCGTGTTGCCTGCGCCAACCAGCAAACCGCCGGGCGTGGCAAGAAGCGCAGTAACGGGACCTCCCGGTGATAGTTCTACCGTGGTCCAACCGTTTCCATCGAACTTCGCCAGCCCCTTGTCCGTGCCGGCATAGACTTCACCCGTTTGCGTTACTTCGATGGAGAGCACATCATCCGAAGGCAGCCCGTCTGAGGTCGTGTAGGCTGTGCGCGTCTCTTGAGGATAGGTCCCAACGGCGATAAACGCGCCGCTTTCGAGCGGTGCCGCCGCAGCCACAGGGGCGATGATGGAAAGAACTGAGAAAAGAAGCATGCGTTTCATATAGTGGAATCCCTATTTCATGTGGTCCGGCCCGCGTGCGGTTGACCACACTATATAGCGACGTCGGCGGGTGGCACAAACACCGCACTTGACAAGCGTGCCCATCGCGGCTAGTCTTAGGGCTCAGGTGCAGTATTGAAGGGCAAAACGGGCGCAGTGAGGCCAGGGGACTATCCATGGAACGGGAAGATGTCGTTGCAAGCATAATCGGCGTGTTGGTGGCGGTATGTATGGGGCTGCTGGCGCTGGGGCCGGTGGTCTATGTGTATAAGAATGGCTTCGCCGCCATCCGGCCCGGGAAGGAAGACGGCGCGAAGAATTGGGCTGAGGACTCGGCGGCGGACCTCAAGCGGGAGGCGGATGTGGAGCGCCAGATCACGGAACTGGGCCTCCGACAGCGCTACACGGTGGTCCCCTTTTTTGAAGGGTCTCGGCAGACGCTCTACACACTGCGGGACTTCGCGACGGTGGAAGCGCGGCTGGCGGCGCAGTTCGCGAAGAGCGATCAGTACGAACGCTTCAATTATGGCCGTTGCATCGGTGATCTTTGCGATATCCGCGCCGGAGACGACCCCAAAGCCATGGAGGGGGTGCTCAATGAATGGGTGGTGGCCTACCCCAATTCTTACCGCGCGCGTCTCGTTCGCGGGCGCTTTCATGTGGACTATGCCTGGGTGTATCGCGGCGGGAGCCTGGCGCGGGACGTGTCCGCTTCATCGTTCGAGGGGTTTCACCGTCATCTCGAACTGGCCGAGGCGGATCTGACGGCGGCGCGGGATATGGAGCCTTCCGATCCCAATGCTTCGGTGAGCATGATTTCCATCGCCATGGGGCGGGGCGAACCGGACGCCAGAGTGATGGATCACTACAGCAAGGCGATCGCGGTGGACCCGCTGAACTTCATGGCGCGCCTGCGTCTTCTCACTGCGCGCCTGCCACAGTGGGGCGGATCCTGGGAGGAGGTCGACGCGATTATGGCGGAGTCGGCTCGGTCCAGCGCGGCCTTTCCCATGCTGGGCTTGATGGAGCGCGAGGGGGCCAGGCTGATGCGGACGCGAAGCGAGAAGCACAAGGATGCCTTGGACTCGGAGGACGTGAAGCGCCGCTGGGTTGAGCCCTACCTTGCGCAGCTCAAGGTGAGTCCCGGTGCGCCGCTGCTGGAGACCAACGCGGCTTTTTATGCGGCGGAGGGCGGGGACTATGCCCTGGCGGAGACCTATTTCCGGAAGCTTGGCGATACCTACTACGAGGGGAACGGCAGCTTTGAGCACGTGCTGGAATACAACAATTATCGGGGCTATGTATATGCCTTTATGGCCAATGCCATGGCGCCGGGCGATGAGCGCAGTGTAAGAATAAAGGAAGCGCTGGACCTGGCGCCGAATCATTATTACACGAACTACATCTATGGCATGGAGCTGTTCGACAAAGGGGACCACGCGGGGTCGAAGCCTTATATGGAAAAGTCTCGCGACGTTTACCCCGGGTATGTATGGAGTACGTGTCGCCTCGCCGAGATCGCGGAGAAGGCGGGTCAACGGGACGAGGCCGTACGGCTGGCGAGGGCGGTGTTTGACCTGGAGCCGGAGCAGATCCAGATGGACCATGCGCAGGCGATCATCGATCGCAATCGGTGACGGGGCGCGGGACAATGGAGAGCGCAGCCAGGGGAGCAAACCTGTTTTTTGCTGCGAAGGCCTTGGACTATCCGTCGACCCCAACGGAAGATATTCCCACAGACTCACGCAGGTCTGCACAGATAGATGCAAGCGCGAACTTCACCTGTTCGCTATACCATTTTCTGGATTGAGTAGGCCTTTCGACACGCGTGTGCCACTACGGACTGGTCAGGCGACTATCCAAGTTGTCTGTGTAGTTCTGTGAAGATCTGTGAGAATCTGTGGGAAATATTGTTCCTCTCCGGGGCCCTGGTCCAACGCTCGGGTTGCGGGCACGGGTGCTGTTGGATGAGATACAATGGACTTCGAGTTGTGCCTCACTCCAACCGGGACTCTTGCCATGCGAATCTCTATCTTACCCTCGCTCACGATGGCGAGTCTGCTGTTTGTCGTTTCGAGTATTACTTCCGCCGAGACCTCCGCGCTCTGGGGGATCTCCGGCGAGCGGTGGTCTCCCGACGGCCGCCTTCCCGATTTCTCCTTCGCGGGCTATCGCCGTGGCGAGGCGGAGTTGCCCAATCCCGTGGTGACGCATAATGTGCGCGACTATGGCGCCATCGGGGACGGCGTGGCGGACGACAGCGATGCGTTTCTGAAAGCAATCGCGGCGGTGGAGTCGGGCGTGCTGCTGATTCCCGAGGGGCGTTACATCATCACGAAGCCCTTGACCATCGCCAAGCCGAATCTCGTTATCCGGGGTGAGGGACCGGACAAGACGGTACTTTACTTCCCGACGCCGCTCAACGACATTGCACCCAACTGGGGGGCGACGACGAGCGGAAGGCCCACGTCGAATTACTCATGGTCGGGCGGTTTTATTACCATCCGAGGCGATTACCAGAGCGAGCGACTCGCGAGTATTTCGGCAGCGGCGGCCCGAGGTGCCTACACGGTGACGGTTGACAACGCCGCGCCCTTAAGTGTGGGGCAGGAGATCGAAATCCGGCAGGAGGACGACGCAGAGAACAGTCTCGCCCGCCATCTCTACTCCGACGATCCGCGCACGAGTCTGGATAAGTTGAACGGGCGTACAAAGGCCTCGCTGGTCGCGCGCATTGTATCCATCGACGGCGCCACGCTCTCCATGGACCGGCCCCTGCGTTTCGATGTGAAGGCGGAATGGAAGCCTGCCGTGTATCGCTTCGCGCCCACCGTCACGGAGTCCGGTGTTGAAGGCATCCGCTTTCAGTTTCCCAACACGCCCTACGGTGGCCACTTTACCGAGTTGGGCTTCAACGCCGTAGCGCTGACGGGCACCGCCCACTGCTGGGTGCGGAATGTCCACATCCACAACGCGGACAGTGGCGTCTTCGTATCGGGCTGTTTCAACACGGTCTACGGCATTTCCTTCACGTCGGAGCGCGCGCCCGAGCCCGAGCAGCCCGCCATCGCGGGGCGGAAGGCCCAGGGGCACCACGCGGTCATCCTGGGCAATGACAACCTCTGCACGAACTTCGATTTTCAGAGCAAGTTCATCCACGACCTCTGCGTCAGCGGCAGCGCGGGCAATGTGTACGCCAATGGTCGGGGCCTCAAC
Organism: Candidatus Hydrogenedentota bacterium; assembly: GCA_016791475.1. Taxonomy (NCBI): domain Bacteria; kingdom Pseudomonadati; phylum Candidatus Hydrogenedentota; species Candidatus Hydrogenedentota bacterium. The sequence goes on along the minus strand of JAEUWI010000065.1, from coordinate 26,772 downwards.
CTCTCCTTCGACCACCACCGCAACGTGCCCTATGAAAACCTCTACACCAACATCGACGTGGGCGCGGGCACCGAGATCTGGCGGTCTGGCGGCGGCGAGGCGCTGGGGGCCCACTGCGCTGCGCGCGGCACCTTCTGGAACATCCGCGCGGCGCGGCCCTTCGCCCTGCCGAAAGACGACTGGGGGCCCTGGTCCATGAACTTCGTGGGGCTTACGACCGACGCCGACAGCGCGACCAAGCCGGACAGCCGCTGGATCGAGACCATCGCGCCCGAAGACCTGCGGCCCGCGAACCTCCACGAGGCCCAGCTAAATCGCCGACTGGGACGCAAATAGGGTCCCGAAACGAAAAAATCCATGGGCGTGTAACCTTGTTGTTACCACCGGTGTAATGGCATGCAGAATCACGGGGCAGCCATTTACCACCGTGCAATTTTCAACAGGGAGAACGAGACGTGGTTGAGACCGAAGTTGAGACCGAAGTCCCGAAGGAGTGTGGCGGGACTGACGATGCCGTCGAAGTCCTGGGGCGGCTTCCCGAGGGGCCGGGGCTTACCTCCGCAGGAATTCTTCGGGCCATGCGTGCGCCTTCGGCGGCGGCCGTGGCCAGTTTGCTGGCCGGGTGCCCCACGCAGGAACCCTTCAACCCCGACGGACCCATGCCGGTGTTGCCGGAGTCGCTGAAGCGGCTTGTGGCTCGGGTGTCCTTCGGAATCAATCGCGAGGAGGCGGTGCGCGCCCTGGAACTGGGCTACAGCGCCTACCTCGAATACCAACTGGATCATCTCGCCATCGATGATGGGCCCGTTGACCGCAGTCTGGCGCGCTTTTCCACGCTGGACGACTCGCCCCTGCGGCGCTGGCGGGCGCTGGAGCGGGGCGACACGACGGCCATCTATGAGTTCTATGCGGCCACCTTTCTCCGGGGGGCCTACGGCCGCCGCACCTTGTTTGAGCGCATGGTTGAGTTCTGGTCGGACCATTTCAATATTTTCTTCGAGGCGGAAGCGCAGCAGCTCTTAAAGCCCCTTGATGACCGCGACGTGATCCGCCGTCACGCCCTTGGCGCCTTTCCCGCCCTGCTTCGGGCCAGTGCCCAGAGTCCGGCCATGCTGCTCTACTTGAACAATGCCTCAAGCCAGGTGGGCGCGCCGAATCAGAACTACGCGCGAGAACTCATGGAACTCCATACGGTGGGCGTGGACAATTTCACTCAGGAGGACGTGCGGGAGGTTGCCCGGGCACTGACCGGCTGGTCCATCGACTACAACATCAACGCGGCGTCCTTCGGCAGTTTCAAGTTCTACCCGGAGTTGCACGATTTCGAAGAGAAGCTTGTGCTGGGAAAGCGCCTCGCCGCCGGTCGCGGCTTGGTCGACGGAGAGGATGTGCTGGACCTGTTGTCACTGGATCCGGACGTGGCCCCCATGACCGCCCGCTTCATCGGTCGAAAGCTTGCCGTGCATTTCTGGGGCTACGATCCGCCGGAGGCCCTCGTGGAGGAAATTGTCGGGGCCTATCTGAATTCCGACGGCGATATCAAGGCCATGCTGCGCGTGGTGCTGCGTGAAGACTGGCTGATGCAGGCCCCGCCAAAGCTGAAGCGTCCCTATCACTACGCCCTGTCCGCACTGCGCGCACGCCCCGGCTCGATCAAGCGCTACGACGAATTGGCGTACATCATCGGCACCATGGAGCATCTTCCCTTCAACTGGGCCCCGCCCAACGGGTATCCCGACTCGGCGGCCTATTGGGGCGGCTACCTCATGCCCCGCTGGACCTACGGTATCTGGCTGGTCTACCAGGAAGGCGCCGTGGACCTGGACTGGACGCCCTACCGGGAAGCCGCGGATCTGGAGAGTTTTCTCGATCGAATAGACGCCGACTTCTTTCAACATGCCATGCCCGCGGAGCACCGCGCGGCCCTGGCGGATTTTCTGGCCCCGGCGCCCCTCGATCTCTTTCGCCGGGTGGAGACCCTCTCACTCGCCATAGGCTCGGCGGAATTTCAGTGGTATTGAACAGCATGCGGGAGAATTGAAATGGTGCTGAAATGCAGCAAAGGGTGCGACGAGTATCGAGCGCTCAGCCGCCGGCAGTTTCTGGGCGCGGGCGCCGCGGCAATGGCCATGGCGGCGGGATCGGCGTGGTTGCCCCGCGTGGCCTATGCCCAGGATGACGTCGCCGGACGCGACATTATCGTGTCCCTCTTTCTCCGCGGCGGTTGCGATGGACTTTCCGTGATCGCGCCCTTCGGGGACGCGGGTTACTACGCGGCGCGGCCCAATCTGGCCATTGCCCCGCCCGACGCCGGCGCCGGGGGAGCGCTCGATCTGGATGGCTTCTTTGGCTTTGCACCGGCCATGGGTCCCCTCATGGAGTCCTACGGTGCGGGGAATCTGCTGCTGGTCCACGCCTGCGGCATGAACGACGGCACGCGCTCGCACTTCGACGCCATGCACTTCATGGAGGTCGGCAAGGCCCGCGACCCGCTGTTGGCCACGGGCTGGCTGGGTCGACACCTGATGCACACGGCACCCCCCGGAGCCGATCCCGTATTGCGTGCCGTGGGCATGGCGCCGGCCCTGCAGCGTACCCTCGCGGGAAGCCCCCTGGCGCTGCCGGTCCCCGATCCCGCCGCATTTCGTCTGCCGGGCGATGAGAACTCGGCGGATGCGCGCCTGGCCGCCATGATGACCATGTATGGCGGGACGGCCGAGCCGCTGAGGACCTCCGCCGCGAAAACCAGCGAGACCATAGCGTTGCTGGAGCGCCTCAATATCGATGCCTATGCCCCGGGCGGCGGGGCGGTCTACCCCGAATCGGAAATCGGGCTGGCGCTTCGGTCTTCCGCCGCCCTCATCCGCGGCGAGGTGGGCGTGGAGGCCATTGCGGTCGATCTGGGGGGCTGGGACACCCATGAGGAGCAGGGCGCGATTGACGGCGGTATGGCGGCGTTGATGGCCGGCCTGGCCGAGGCCCTCGCCGCTTTTCACGCAGACATCATCGCGGGTTCGGAGCATCAGGTTACCCTTGTAGTCATGTCGGAGTTTGGTCGTATGGTGGATGAAAACCTAAGCAAAGGGACCGATCACGGGCACGGGGGCATCATGATGGTGCTGGGCGGCGCCGTGCAGGGGGGAAGGGTGCTCGCCGACTGGCCCGGACTTGCCGTCGAGCAGCGCTTCGAGGGACAAGATCTGGCCGTGACCATTGAATACCGCGACATCTTGTATGAAATCGCGGAACGTCGTCTCGCTACCGCCGTTCCGGCGCTGGTGTTTCCAGACCTGGTGCATACGCGTCACGGCGTCTTTGGGGCGTGAACGGGACGCGTGGAATTCTTCCCGCGATACCGCGCCTGACTTTTCGTGATTGAGCGGGATTGACCGGCCTCCGGGGATCCGCTATGCTGGCGAAGCAGCCCCAGGCCCCACCCCAGGAGAGAGTCGCCATGAGCTTGAGTCGCCTTACACCGGAACAGATCGCCTTCTACCACGAAAACGGCTACATCAAGGACCTGCCGCCAATTTATGACGCCGCAGGTGTGGCCGATCTGAATACGGGTATCAAGGAAATCCTGGCGCTGCTTGAGGGCGACGAGAAGCCCCTCGAAATTCGCGAGTGGCACCAGAACAGCACCTTCCTCTTTGATATCTGCATGAACGAGCAGATCTTGAACTACGTGGAAGACCTCATCGGGCCGGACTACTACATGTGGGCCAGCAGCTTCTTCATCAAGGATCCCCATAGCCCCCGCACCGTGGACTGGCATCAGGACTCCTACTACTGGCCCCTCACGCCCCCGGAATCTTGCACGGTGTGGCTGTCCTTCAACGGCAGCGACGTCGAAAACGGCGCCATGCGCGTCATTCCCAAATCCCATCTCGGCGGCATCATCCAGCACACCCAGGATGCCGACAAGAACTCCGAGCTCACTCTGCGCTGTGAGACGGCGGAGTACAAAGAAAGCTCCATGGTCTACCTGGACCTGAAGCCCGGCGAGATCTCCATCCACGACGACAAAATCATTCACGGCTCCCTCGGCAACAACTCGGACCGCTCCCGCATCGGCTTCACGATTCGCTACTCCAAGACCAACGTGAAGTGCGACCTCGCGGTGAATCCCAACTTCAAGACCTACCACTGCCGGGGAACGGACATCTACAACCATAATCCCCGCGGGCCGATTCCAACGCAGAAATACGGCCGCATCTGGCAGGACTACCGGAATGTGGAGACAGAGATGGCGGCGAAGGGGTAGGCACTGTTTGACGCCCATCTCCACAACATCTATGGCACCAGTCGATATTCAATCGCCTCGGGGTCGCAGGTCAAAACCAGCGTGTCGCCCTCGTGTTGGACCGCCTCCAGGCTCAGCCGTTGACCTTCCTGACCCATGGCTTCCACCTGTGCGGGTAGTGGTAGCGTCCAGGGGAGCTTTGGCCAGTCGATGCGCAACGTGAAGGCGGGACTTCCCGGCAGTGGGCGCACTGTGATCCCGTTGGTGTCGCGCGCGATCTTGCAGGCCCCGGTGGTGGTGACGGCGCCAAAGCGAATGGGCTTGCCGGTGGGGTTGAGTCGGGCAAGTCGGGGCGCTTCGGATTCGTCGGGCGCGGCGGGTGTCCAGGTGATACCCGTTACTGTCGTGCCAGCGCCGATGAGCGCCAGCGCGCCCAGTTGGACACTGCGATCACTGTCCCGAGTGCCCGTGATTCGGGCCTGGGTGCCGTTTTGCGCGCTGTAGAGACCGGCGCGCACGTCGAAGGTGTCACCGGGACGGCCCCCCTCGGGAAGGCGCACCGTGCAGAACGTGTCAAAAGCGCCCTTCCATTCCGTGGTGGCCGTTGGGCTGTCGTGGTCGCCCTGGAACTGGATCGCGCCGTTCTTGTCGCGAAAGTGCACGAAGATGCGCATGGGCGCGGGCGTCGCTTCCCCGGCGCTCCAGTGAAGGGTGAGCGCAAAGGCCTCTCCATTGAGCGGGGCGGCATCGGCCTTCACGGCGATGGTCAGCCGATCGGACACGTCGGGCCGCGCGTTTACGTAAAGCGTGTCCTTATCGCGGGCCCAATCGGTGATGATGCCGTCGATCCGTTCGATGGCGGCTTCCCCTTCGGGACTCCGCGCCAGAAAACCAAAGGGGGGCAACTGGTGATTCTCGACAACCCAGTCGGTCTCGCCGCGATTGACCCAGACGTCGGCGCCGTTGTCCCAGCGGATGTGCTGGCGGTGGATGTCGCCCTCCACGAAGTCCACCGACTCTATGCGGCGCAGGGCGAGATCCCGCATCAGGCCCTGAAGCAGCCAGTACTTCCGCACCACGTCCCACCCGAAGGCGTTGTCGACCATGGCGGGGTGACCGGTCATGACCTCGGTGACGATGTAGTCGTCGCTGTAGATTCCGTGCAGTTCGGGATCGAGACCGCCGGCATACCGGTTTCCGTAACCCGCGCCGTGGAGTGCGAAGCGGTCGTGGTGTACGGCATCCATCCAGGGAACGCGCTCGGCGTCGTCGCAGGCGATGCGCCAGGTGGTCCAGTCTTTGGCCTCGGTGTCCACGCGCAGGTGATTGGTCTGGGCCGCGTCGAGCCAGCCGATAAGCTGGTCGTGGCCGCTCTCGGAAATCTGGGGCGCGTTGTTGCCGAGGTATTCGCGGATCCACGCGAAGGCGTCGCCCCAGATCTGGCGCGTTTCGGTTGCGGTGTAGTAATCGCCATCGCGAGTCCAGTAGGCATGGGGGCCCATGGAGGACCACACGTCGATGAAGAAGCCCGTGGGTCCGATGCCGTCGCGAATTTGGGTCAGGTTGGCTTCCAGGAAAGGTCGAACGCGGTCGGGCCGCCAGCGGTAGGCCTGAGAACCCCGTCCCTCGTTGAGCCAGCCCGCGATAGGGGCGCCGCCCTGCCAGAAGGCGATGTGGTCATAGGAAAAGTGGTCCGCATCGGGGTAGAAGTCGATGTAGTTGTCGTGGGGCGCGAAGATCACGTCCCGCTGCCGGCATAGATCGGCCAGGGCCTTGAACTCGGCCTCCGTGCCCATTTCGGGATTCGGCGGCCAGATGTCGGGAAGGCGGTAGTCGTAGCCCCAGCGCTGCCAGTTGTGCCACACCACCATGGCGTCGGTGAGGCCGTAGTCAAAGGCGCGTTGGAGGTTACCCCGCTGTTCGGCGTAGCCGCCTCCCCAGAGATCGAAGGCAAAGCGGCCCGCGGCGTTGGCGACACCCCCGGCCGCCTTGCGCGGGTCGATCTCACGCCAGGCAAGAGCGGCCTCCCAGGCACTTCCCGCCGGGATGTAACACACCGTCTGGGCATCCTGAACATGGAGGGATGCGGTCCTGGTTTCAGGAGCGTATTCGAGTCGAGAGGGCGGCGCGTCGCTGGCCTGCACGATCGCCATGCCATTGGCAAAGTCAAAGCCGACGAAGGAAGTGGCCAGGCGGTGTCCATCGAATTCCAGCGTGAAGGCTTCCGGTTCGACGAGTACGTTGCCCTGGCCGGCATAGACCCTTGAGATCGCGGTGCTCCACGGGCCCGCGGCCACGTCTTCCAGGGCGACGACTTCCCAGGGGCGGGGCGCCGGGGTGTTTTCGAGTTGGAACTGAGCCTTCAGGGCGCCGTCTTCGACCCGCAGCTCGCCGAGCAGGTCAAAGGGTCCCAGAGCGCTTTGGAAGGTGTGGCGAACCTTGTAGCCCGCGCCAGGCTCCTCCCGCAGTGCGGACAGAGGACAGCGTACATGAGGTTTGGCGAGGGGAGTCCCCAGTGCCTGGGCGCGGAACCCGGTGAAGGAAAGCTCATTGTCCTTCGAGGTGAACGTGACTTTCGCGTCCAGCAGTCCCCGGGCGCCGGGTCGCACGCTGACCGCGTAGTGAGCGCCGTTGCGTTCGATGACGCCGAGTTCTCGCGACGGCGCGAGGGCGTCGTCGTCGGCTTTGGGTGTGCCCACGATCAGCCGGGGTTCCGCCCAGTAGGCCTGGTCACAGGTCGGGTCATTCTTCGGTCCAGGATGAACCTCAAACTGGAGGCGTACTTCCTGGCCCGCATAGGCGTCCAGATTGACCTCGGATTCTTCCCATTGCTTTGCGGCGGTGTGGTGTTCGTAGAGAAGTTCCCCCTCCGCATCGTCGGGACTGCGGAAAGGCAGCACCCGAACCCGGAAAGTCACGCCATCGCTCGCCGGTTCGTTCCTGGCCACGTCATGGTCGCGAATCGCGACGGCGAAACGGAGCCGAATGGGCCCCCCGTCCGGCAGGGCGAGGGGCGTCTCCGTGCAAATGGTTCCCGTGTGTCCGTCGCGCCAGGGCGGGTGCATGGTCGTGGCCACGCGCGGATCGCCCCGATGAATTTCTCCTTCGGGCAATGCCGTTCCAAAGGACAGGGGTTCGGTGCCCCGCCATCCCATGGGCATGATTCTGGGTGCTTCTCCGGTCACGTGAACGATGACGCGCGACAGGGCCCCGTACCAGAGTTCATTCTCTGAATCGGGGGCGATGCGCAGCGCTTCCCACGGAATAGCGCGCGCAGGAACGGGAGGGTTCGCGACGGCCGCCTTGACGATCAGTATGGGGTGGAGCTGGAGCGCAGTGTCACCGGTACGGGCCTCAATCAATGCGTGGATGGGATAGAGTGCGCCCAGGGTCTCTGGACCGGCAACCACGGAGAAGTCCAGCGTGAGCTCCTCGTTTGCATGGAGGCTAAAGGGCTGGGCGATGTCGGGCGTGACGGTCCAGTCGTCGATGACGGTGCAACGGGCCGTGCCCTGGACCGGCTCGGTGCCCGAATTGGAAAGGATCAGCTTCACGGGAACCGATACACCCGTTTCACTGATCGCGTCCGGGCCTTCGATGCGCGCGGTAAGTGGACCGCGGGTGTCGACGGGAGGCGAAAAGCAAAAGGCCGCCTGGGGCAGCAGCAAAGAAATCAGCAGGACCAATGCAGTGGGTCGGCAAAGGCGTGGCGCGGTGGTGGTGCGATTCGTGGACCGAATCGCGGCATTCCCCGGAGCATTCAAGGCAGGATCTCCCCGTTATGATTCCCGGACCCCTCTCGCGGCGCGCAGCAGGGCCGCGATCAGGAGTGCAACGAGAAAACTACAGGAATATGATGCGCCCCAAAGAGTTCGCCACGCAATTTTCGCGTACCGCCGATTCCAGCATTCGGTCCGGGACCCTTTATTCCGCTGGTCCGATGCGATTCGCCGCCCGCGCGATATTCCGGCACATGCCCGCGAAGATGAATTCGTGGATGGGGTAGAGGGCATACCAGTAGAGGAGCCCCGGTATGCCGTCGGGGTCGAAGATGGCCGTCTGGCGGATCACCGAGCCGTTGCCGTCTTCGGCGGGGTACACATCGAAGCGGAGCCAGGCACGGCCGGGGAGGCGCATCTCGGCCCGAAGGATAAGCAGTGCGCCGGGCTCGATGGCCTCCACGCGCCACCAGTCCACCGTGTCGCCCACAAGGAGCTCCTCAGGATGACGTCGGCCCCGGCCTAGCCCCACGCCGCCGAGGACCTTGTCAATGAGGCCGCGGAGTTGCCACAGCGGCGTGCCGTAATACCAGCCGGTCTCGCCGCCGATGCGCTGGACAGGGAGGAAGGCGTGCGCGGGTGGGGACGACGTGCGCTCGATGCGTTCATCGATGATTCGCGCGCCGAAACGCTTGCCCTCATGTTGGGCGGTTGGTCCGGACGCGGACGCCGCATCGGTCCAACGGGTCGCGAGCCGGGCTTCTTTCTCTTCCCGGTCCGCCCGTGCGATGGCCTCGTCAATCCCCATGGGCCGAACGGAGAAGTCGGCCAGCGCACGGTCATCGCGAACCACACTCGCCACACAAATGCTTTCGATGAGTTTCCGGCCAACTCGTGCGAGAAGAGGCGTTACCAGCGCGAGCCAGAGGCTGGAGAGCCACGGTGTCAGGAAGGGCACATTGATGATGCGTCGCGTCAGCCTCTGGGACTTCGCATAGGCCAGCATCAGATCCTGATAGGACAGGACGTCCGCGCCGCCGATTTCATAAATGCGGTGACCGTCCACGGGGAGGGTGCGGGCTTCGTCCAGATAGGCCAGCACGTCGTCGATGGCGATGGGCTGGGCCTCCATCCGCACCCAGGTGGGCGCGACCATGATGGGCAGACGGCGAACGAGGGCGCGGATCATCTCGAAGGAAAGACTGCCGCCGCCGATGACCACGGATGCGCGGAATTCGATGGTTGGGATGCCGGAGGCCCGCAGGGCTTCTCCCACGGCTTCTCGGCTTCGCATGTGGGCGGAGGTCGTGTCGCCCCCCGCGCCCAGGCCGCCGAGGTAGATGATCCGCTCCACACCCGCCGCGCGGGCCGCCTCGGCAAAGTTGCGGGCGCCCGCGAGCTCCACCGACTCGAAGTCGCCCCGTTCATCCAGGGCGTGGATCAGGTAATAGGCGGTCTTGATACCGGCGAGGGCCCCGTCGAGCCCTTCACGCCGGGCCACATCGGCTTGCACCACGTCCGCGCCGGGACCGAGGCGCTTCGCCAGCGTGTCGGCATGGCGTCCCATGCAGCGCAGGGGCACACCGGCGGCCATGAAACGGCGAGCGAGGCGTCCGCCAATATAGCCGGATGCGCCGGTAAGCAGCACGGTGGGTACTAAAGTTGAACAAGTCGATTCAGACACAGCGATCCTGTCTAAGATTGCGAGATTTAAATTTTGACAAAGTATAGACAGATGGTTATACTTAGTCTACGTGAATTTGAAACTTTTAGCAACCATCGCGTTTCGAAATACGCGAAAAATGATAAGGCGGTACACGATGCGAAATTTCCTGCTTGCGGTTCTCAGCACCATCTCTTTTGCGGGCTGTCTTGGACTGCCGGGCGACCTGGAGCCCGTCAATGGCTTCGAAGTAGATCGCTACATGGGCAAGTGGTATGAAATCTACCGTCTCGACCATTCCTTCGAGCGGGGCCTGAGCCAGGTGACGGCGACCTACACCCTGCAGGACGACGGCAGCGTGCGGGTGGAGAATTTCGGTGTGAAGGAAGACGGCAGCGAAGACACCATCGTGGGCAAGGCCCTGTTTCAGGGCGACCCGACGGTGGGCAGCCTGAAGGTATCCTTCTTCGGCCCCTTCTTTGGCGGCTATAACATCATCGCGCTGGATAAGGAAAACTACCAGTATGCGATGGTCTGCGGGCCGAGCTACGACTTCCTCTGGATCCTTTCGCGCACGCCCCAACTCGATCAAGAGACGATTGATGCCTTGCTGCTCCAGGCAGAGGAGAGCGGTTTTAATGTGGACGACCTTATTTTTGTGGAGCAAGACGTGGCGGAGTAATCGCAACGACACGCGCGAACGTGCATTGCATCCGTGCCCATCCGTGTGATCCGTGGTAGAAAAAATTCTGACCACGGATCTCACGGATGGGCACGGACTCTTTGTAATGTTCGGTGGGTCGCCCGGACCTGGGCGGGTCCGACGCGCTCGGTCTCTCTTGAACCCACGTGGGTACCGCCCTATACTGGCATTCCACTCCGCTGCGCGAGGTGCGTGACAGCGGAACAGGCGGTTTTGAGTTCGAGGTGCGATTGCATGGGTATCTACAGATATAGGTCTGCTGCGCTCCTGTCCGCAGTAATGGCCCTCTGCGCAAACGCCGAAACTGTCCGGTACTCCCGGGATATCCTGCCCATCCTCGCGGAAAACTGCTTCAACTGCCACGGGGCGGACCGCGTTTCCCGAAAGGCGGATCTTCGTCTGGACACGGAAGCCGGCGCGAAGGCGGTGCTCGGAGCGGATCGCGGCTCCAGCGCAATCTACCAACACATTACGGCGACAGATGATGATCGGATGCCGCCGGCGGACTCGGGGAAGTCCCTGACTCCGGCACAGATTGAAATCATCGGAACGTGGATCGATGCCGGGGCAACCTGGGAGGGGCATTGGGCCTACACGCCGCCGGTGGAGGCCACACCGCCGCCCGCCGCCCTGGCCTCGTGGATTCGTGGTCCCATCGACGCGCACATTCTCGCCCGACTCGAAGCCGAGGGGATTCAGCCGTCGCCCGAAGCGGAGCGTCGCACCCTCGTGCGCCGGCTTTACTTCGATATTACGGGATTGCCGCCGGAGCCCGCCGCCGTGGATCGCTTTGTGTTGGACAACCGTCCCGACGCCTATGAGCGGCTGGTGGACGAATTGCTGGCCTCGCCCCACTATGGTGAGAAGTGGGGGCGCTGGTGGCTGGACTTGGCCATGTACGGTGACAGCGACGGCTATCTTTCCGATTTTCTGCGCCTGACCGCATGGCGCTACCGCGAGTGGGTGGTGGGGGCCTTCAATCGGGATCTCCCTTTCGATCAATTCACCATCGAGCAACTTGCGGGCGATCTCTTGCCCGAGGCCACGGTCGACCAGCGCATTGCCACCGGCTTCCTGCGCAATACCTTGAGCAATCGCGAGGGCGGCGCCGATCTGGAAGAGTTTCGAACGCTCCAGGTGATCGATCGGACGAAGAACCTGGGTACCATCTGGCTCGGGCTCACGGTGGAGTGCGCCCAGTGCCATGATCATAAATATGATGCCGTCTCGCAGAGGGAGTTTTTCCAGCTCTACTCGTTTTTCAACAACGCCGAAGAAGTGAATATCGACGCGCCGCTGGCCGACGAGGCGGAGGCGATGGCGGCGGCGTGGCCGGACTATGTGGCGAAGCGCGAGGCCCTGCTGGCGCCGGTGGCGGCGGAGCTGGAGGCCCTGCAGGCCGAGTGGGAGGCGAAGATGTTGTGGGCGGCGGCGAATCCCGGCGGACCCGATGCGCGCTGGGATCGTCAGTGGGAAGTGCTGGGCCTGATCTGGGGACAGGGCGATGGCAACGGCGAGGGCGAAGGGCAGTTGGAAGGTTGTTCCATCGTGCAGACGCCCGTAGCACAGCGCACGACGGACGAGAAGTTTCGCCTGCAGGACTATTTCTTCGCCCGGGGGGATTTGGTGAATCCGGACCGCTTTATCGCATTGAAAGTGCCGGAACTGGCGAAGCAGATCGAGGAACTTAAGAAGGGACTGCCCAGAATGAGCCGGGCGCAGTCCATGCGGGTAAGCCGAGTGACGCGACCGAATCATATGTTCGTCCGCGGTGATTTTCGCGTGCCGGGCGATCCGGTGACGCCCGGAACACCCGGCGCTCTTCATGCCATGGGAACGGATGCTCCCGATCGCCTCGATCTGGCCCGATGGCTGGTGGCCCCGGAGAATCCCCTCACCGCGCGGGTTACGGTGAATCGGATCTGGCAGGAACTCTTTGGAAAGGGTATCGTGACCACCGCCGGCGATTTCGGCGTGCGCGGCGCACTGCCGAGCCATCCTGATCTGCTCGACTGGCTGGCCATCGAATTTCAGCGGCAGGGCTGGAGCATCAAAGGACTGATCAGGACCATCGTATGCTCCTCCACCTATCGCCAGAGCTCCGATGCGCGACACGAGCTTGCGGATCGCGATCCGGGCAATGTGTTGCTCGCGCGGCAGAACCGGCTGCGTCTGGGGGCGGAGCAGGTGCGCGATGCGGCGCTGGCCACGAGCGGCCTGCTCAATCCGACGATGGGCGGACCCAGTGTGCGTCCGCCCCAGCCCGACAGCGTGACGGAGCAGGGCTTCGACAATACGTGGGTGGCGGACGAAGGCCCGAATCGCTACCGCCGCGCCCTCTACACCTTCATTCAGCGCACATCGCCCTTCGGGCAGTTGGTGAACTTCGACTATCCCGATGTAAACCGCGCGTGTACGCGCCGTGAACGTTCCAACACACCGCTTCAGGCGCTGAATCTGCTGAACGATCCAACCTTCTTCGAGGCGGCCCAGGCCCTGGCCGGGCGTGTGCTGGTGGGCTCGAAGGACAGCGCGGGGCGCATCGCGCAACTCTTTGCCACGAGCGTAGGTCGTTCGCCTTCGCCCGCCGAGCAGGAGCGGTTGCTGGCCTTGCTGGACGAACAGTCCGCACGCTTTTCTCAGGAGCCCGAGGCCGTCGGCCCAGTGGTCGGCGCGCGGGAAGACGTACCGAGGACACCCGAAGGCGCGGCGTGGGTCATTGCGGCCAGCGTGGTGCTCAACCTCGATGAATTCATCACCCGGGAATAAAGGCCATGGAACATCACGACTTCAACGCGATTCAGAGCCGCCGCCGCTTCCTGCAGCATTCCGCCTGCGGACTGGGCAGTATCGCGCTGCACCAGTTGCTCGCGGCCGAAGGGCGCGCCGGCGAGGCCCAGCCCCCGGCTGCCCTGCGCCACCTTGCGCCCCGGGCGAAGAACGTCATCTTTCTGTTCATGGCGGGCGCGCCGTCCCAACTCGATCTGGTGTCGCACAAGCCGGTGATGGCGAAGTACCACGGTACACCCGTTCCCGCCGAGATGCTGGCCTCGCTGAACGACCCGTTGATCAAGAGCACAGCGTCGGTCTTCGCAAGCCCAAGAACCTTTTCAAAGTATGGCGCGAGCGGCATGGAGTTTTCCGACTACCTGCCCCACACCGCCACGGTGGCGGACGAGCTGTGCATGATTCACTCCATGCACACCGATGTGAGTAACCACGATCCGGCCCAGCTCATCATGAACTGCGGCGTGCCGCGCTTCGGCTTTCCTTCCATGGGTTCCTGGGTGAGTTACGGGCTTGGCAGTGAATGCCGGGATCTGCCCGGATTTATCGTGCTTACCTCCGACTCCGGCAAGGGCATCGACGGCGGCTCGGCCAACTGGGCCAATGGCTTCCTCCCTTCGGAATATCGCGGCGTGAATTTTCGCAATGTGGGCGAGCCGGTGCTGTACCTGTCGAACCCCGCCGGAGTGACTCGGGAGACCCAGCGCGCGCGCCTGGATGCCATAGGCGATCTGAACCGGATGCACCACGCCGAGACCGGCGACGCGGAAATTGCGTCGCGCGTTGCGGCCTACGAAATGGCCTTCCGCATGCAGCTCTCCGCGCCGGATCTCCTCGATTTCTCCACGGAGTCCGAGGCGACCCGAGCCCTGTATGGCGTGGAAAACGAAACCACGCGGCCCTTCGGGACGAACTGTCTTCTCGCGCGGCGCATGGTGGAGAAGGGCGTGCGCTTTGTACAGTTGTACCACTCGACGTGGGACGATCATTCTGATCTAAACGTCAACCTGAAGATTAATTGCGATATGACGGACCAACCCTGCGCAGCGCTCATCCGAGATCTGAAGCAGCGGGGCATGCTGGACGAGACGTTGGTGATCTGGGGTGGCGAGTTCGGCCGAACGCCCATGAACGAGGTGCGACGCGGTAATACGCCGGGCAAGGAAGGCCGGGATCACCATCCCTTCTCTTTCAGCATGTGGATGGCGGGCGGCGGCGTCAAGAGCGGCGCAATCATCGGCGAGACGGACGAACTGGGCTATCAGGTTGTGCGCGATCCGATCCATGTGCATGATTTGCAGGCGACGATTCTGCATTGTCTCGGAGTGGATCACACGAAACTTACCTATCGACATCAGGGTCGTAATTACCGGCTGACGGATGTGGCGGGCAATGTGGTGACGCAGGTGTTGGCGTAAGGGGCGGAAAGAATCGGACGGATCAGACTGATCGGGCCGATCCGATCGGTCTGATCCGTCCGATCCGTCTGATTTGTAGGGCACGGAAATCAGAAATTACTCGCCGGGTGTGAACGCACGCGGGAAGAGGGAGCACCAATGAGAGTTTCAACTACCAGTGTACTATTTGCCGTTACCGCCGTGGTGACCTTTACGTCCCACGCCCAGAACTGGCCCCAGTTTCGCGGGGCGGATTCTCGCGGTGTGCTGGACAGTGAAAAACTGCCGACGACGTGGTCGGCGACGGAGAATGTGGCGTGGAAGGCCGACATCCCCGGTCGGGGCTGGTCTTCGCCGGTCGTGTGGGGCAACCAGGTATTCCTTACGAGCGTGGTAAGCCTGGGGCCAACCGAGGAGCCTAAGAAAGGCCTCTATTTCGGCGGCGACCGGAAGGACGCGCCGGATTTGATTCACCAGTGGAAGGTGTACGCCCTCGATCTCACCACCGGCGCGCTCCAGTGGGAGCGGCAGGTGCACGAGGGCAAGCCCGATGCGCCGCGTCATCTCAAAAACAGTTACGCTTCCGAGACGCCCGTGACCGACGGCGAGCGGCTCTACGCCTATTTCGGCGGGGTGGGTTTCTTCTGTTTTGATCTTGCGGGGAATCCCGTGTGGGACAAGCGAATCGCGCCACAGAAGATGGCCTATAGCTGGGGAACGGCGGCATCGCCGATCGTGGACGGCGATCGACTTTACCTAATCAATGACAACGAGGAAGCGTCCTATCTCCTCGCGCTGGACAAGAAGACCGGGGACGAAATCTGGCGCGTCGCCCGGGAAGAGGGCAGCAACTGGTCCACGCCGTACATCTGGAAGAACAGTGTGCGCAGCGAGATCGTGACACCCGGCTCTGATGCCGTGCGCTCCTACGATTTGGAGGGTAAACTGCTCTGGTCCCTGACGGGCATGTCTTCCATCACGATTGCAACACCCTACGCTGATGGGGATCTGCTCTACATCAGCTCGGGCTATGTGGGCGACAAAAATCACCGCCCCATCTACGCCATCCGGCCCGGTGCGTCGGGCGATATAGCTCTGGCGGAGGGACAGACCACAAACGAATTCATCGCCTGGAGCCATAATCTAGCCGCGCCCTACAATCCGACGACCCTGGTATATCGGGATCGACTCTATGTCCTCTACGACCGGGGAACCGTAAGTTGCTACAACGCCAAAGACGGCACGCCCATCTACGAAAAAGCGGAGTTGCCCAAGGGGGCGGGCTACACGGCGTCGCCCTGGGCGACCAATGGCCTGATTTTCTGTCTCAACGAGGACGGGGTGACCCACGCGTTCAAGGCGGGGGATGCCTTCGAGATCGTGGCCTCCAACGTGCTCGATGAGAACGACATGGGCATGGCCACACCCGCGCTGACGCCGGATCGCCTGCTGTTGCGGACCGCGTCGCGGTTGTACGCCATTGGGGGCGGCAGTTGATAGTTGACAGTTGATAGTTGATAGTTGACAGTTGACAACGGGTGGACCGAGTCGACCTTGTTGGTAAGTCATTGTTCTATATCGGTTTGAAGGTATCGTTCAGGGTGCGTTGAATTAATTCTTGATTGGTGGGGAAGTTTTTCGGGGGCTCGGGGTACTAAGCCTTTCAGACACCCGGAATGGTGCGGTGTTGGCGCAAACGAGTTCAAATGCCGCCTGTGTGGGCGGCCAAGGAGATTGAAACCATGTCTGAACGTGTATTGACCCGTAACCGCGCATTGTTTCGCGGCCTCGTGATTGGCGCTCTCGCTGTTACGGTGGCTGGAATTTCCGCCATGGCTCAGCCGGGTGGTGGCCCTGGCGGCGGTGGCCCCGGTGGCCCCGGCGGTGGAATGTCGCCGGAAGTAATGGCGAAAGTGGAAGCGGCCGAGGCGCAGGCGGTGGCGTCTTCGCTGAAGCTGGATGCGGAGAAGTCGGGCAAGCTTGCGGAAGCGTATTCGGCGGCGCGGAAGGCCGCTGCAGCGAACCGTCCCGAGGGCGGCGGCGGTCGGGGCGACTGGGAGGCGATGTTGAAGGCGCAGGAAGAAAACCGGGCCAAGATGCAGGAGTCTTTCAAGGCCTTCCTCGATGAGGCGCAGGCGAAGGAAGCGGCGTCGATTCTGGGCGGCAACGCGCGCCAGTGGGATCGTCTGGTGGCCGTGATTCTGGGCTTTGGTCTTGAAGAGGCGAAACAGGCGGAAGCGCTGGGCCACACGGTGGCCTATGTTAAGGCGTCGGTGAAAGCCCGGGAGGACAACGCGGGCGCCGGTAATTTCGACGGGATGCGCACGGCTATGGGCGCGGCGAAGAAGACCCTGGACGACGCGATTGCCCCGCTGCTGAGCGATGCCCAGAAGGCGGAATGGACCGAGAAGACCTCGCGCGGCCCGCGCGGCGGCGGTCGTGAACGCCGCGGCGAAGGCGGACCCGAAGGCGGCCCCGGCGCTGGCGCGCCCCCCGCAGCGCAGTAATTGACGAGACGTAAGTTCGAATGGATCGTTCCTGATATTGAGACGGCCCTGAAACCCCGGGTGTCGCCCGAGACACCCGGGGTCTTCGGGCAAAAACATCGACGAGGTGCATGTACTGTGAGATCCCCTCTGCTTCAAGGCAAAAACCGGCGGACGGCGGGCATCGTTCTGGGTGCCGCCGTGTTTCTTTCCCTTCTCTACGTGGTGCTGGGTCAGCGCTACGACACGGCCGAAGGTTCGGTGAAGAAGTCCGAGGTGTTCACGGTGCGGGAGGGTCCGCTGACGATCAGTGTGACGGAGTCCGGGACGATCAAGGCGAAAGACCAGATAATCCTGAAGAACGAGGTGGAGGGGCAGGCGCAGATTATTTTCCTGATCGAGGAGGGCACGGTGGTGAAGGAGGGCGACCTGCTGGTGGAGCTGGACGCGAGCCAGCTTGTGGACAACCGGGTGGACCAGTTGATCCAGGTGCAGAATTCCGAAGCGACGTTCATCAGCGATCGCGAGAACCTGGAGGTGGTGAAGAATCAGGCGGAGAGCGATGTTTCCGCGGCTAAACTTGCGGCCCAGTTTGCCCAGGAAGACTTGAAGAAGTACGTGGAGGGCGACTACCCCATGCTTATCAAGGAGGCGGAGGCGAAGATCGCGCTGGCGCTATCGGAGGAAAGCCGGACGAAAGAGCAGCTCCAGGGCTCCCAGCGTCTGCTGGACGAAGGCTTTCTTACCTCCATCGAATTTGACGAGGACAAGGCGCTCGCGGAGCGGGCCCAGCTTGATCTGGAACTGGCCCAGTCTTCTTTGAATCTTTTGAAGGAGTATACCTACAAGCGGCAGATGACGGAATTGCAGAGCGCGATTGAGGAGGCCGATCGGGCGCTGCGCCGCGCCGAGCTGAAGGCGGGCGCCGACGTGGTGCAGGCGGAAGCGAAGTTGCGCGCGGGTGAATCGGAGTTTTCGCGGCAGAAAGACAAACTGGCGAAGCTGGATGAACAGATCAAGAAGGCGAAGATCTACGCGCCGACGGGCGGTCTGGTGATCCACGCGACAACGGCCGAGGGTGGTGGCTGGCGCAGCCGCAACGAGCCGCTGGACGAAGGGCAGACCGTCCGCGAGCGCCAGGAATTGATTTATCTGCCCACGGCCAACGAAATGACGGCGGAAGTACGGGTGCACGAGTCCAACCTGAACAAGATCAAGGCGGGCATGGGCGTGCGCATTACCGTCGAGGCGCTGAATGGCGCGACCTTTGAGGGTCACATCACGCGCATTGCCCCGTTGCCCGATGCGCAGAGTTCATTCATGAACCCCGATTTGAAGGAATACGTGACGCAGATCGATATCGACGGCGCCACGGCGACGTTGCGCACGGGAATGACGTGCGAGGCGGAGATTATGGTGGCGCGTTTTGACAAGGCGACCTATGTGCCGGTCCAGTCCGTGTTCATGGTCAAAGGGAAGCCGACGGCCTTCATCAGCAAGGGCGAGGGCGATTACGAAGAGCGCGAAGTGGAGATCGGTCTGGACAACAATCGAATGCTTCAGATCGCGTCCGGCCTGAAGCCGGGCGAGAACGTGTTGATGACGCCGCCGCTGGATATTGCCGCCGTGGCTATTGAAAGCGCCGAAGATGCGGCCAGTGACGATGGCAAGTTCATCGGCGCCCGTGAGGTTGCGGCGCCCGCGGGCAATGGCGCGCCTCGCGGCGGTGAGGGCGGAGGCGAGGGCCGTCGCGGTGGCGGCGGCGAAGGCGGAAAGCCCGCCGAAGGCGCGGCGCCGGCTGCGGCTCCGGAAGCGGCGGGTGCTCCGTCGGGTGCGCCGGCCCCGGCCGCCGATGGCGGAATTGTCCCTCCGGGTGGCCGCGGTGGCGAGGGTCCGGGCGGCGGCGCGGGTCCCGGTGGCGCTCCGGGCGCCGGCCCCGGTGGTGGCCGCGGCGAGGGTGGCGGCGGTGGATGGGGCGCCGACATGTCCGACGAAGAGCGCGCCAAGATGCGCGAGCGCTTCCAGAACATGACGCCGGAAGAGCGCGAGAAAATGCGCGAAGAGCGCATGAAGAACATGAGCCCCGAAGAGCGGGAGGCGTGGGAAAAGCGTCGTCAGGAAAGGGCTAATCGTGACAGCCAATCCCAGTAGTTTGATGGAGGCGGCCGTTGCGACCGAGCCGGGCGAGGCGATCATCACGCTCGATCGGGTGACCAAGCACTACGTCATGGGTAACAACGTGGTCAGGGCGCTGGACGGCGTCGATCTGCACTTTGACCGTCGTGGTTTCTATGCGATCATGGGATCCAGCGGCAGCGGGAAGAGCACCATGCTCAACCTGATCGGCTGCCTGGATCGGCCCACGACCGGCACCTATACCCTCGAAGGCCGGAACGTGGGGTCGCTGGACGACAACGAGCTGAGCGACCTGCGCCTGAAGTACATCGGGTTCATCTTTCAGAGTTTCAATCTGATTCCGCAGCTCACGGTGCGGGAAAATATCGCCCTGCCCCTCTTCTATCAGCAGAAGGATCCGCTGGAGCGTGCCGAGATCGCGGAGCACTATGCGAAGGAAGTGGGCCTGGAAGAGCGGCTGGACCATCGACCGACCGAGTTGAGCGGTGGCCAGATGCAGCGCGTGGCGATTGCCCGCGCGCTGGCAAACAACCCCTCGCTGATCCTGGCGGACGAGCCCACGGGTAACCTGGATTCGAAGACGGGCGCGCAGGTGATGGAAATTCTCACGAACCTGAACGAGGCGGGGAAGACACTGATCATGGTGACCCACGAGCCGGATATCGCCGCCCACGCCAAGGTGGTGGTCCATATGAAAGACGGCAACGTGGAAGACGTAAAGACCCTCCGCCGATGAACAAGCTTTACCTCTATCAGAACATCGTGCTGGGCGTAAAAAACCTGCTGCTCCACAAATTGCGCTCCTTCCTCACCATGCTGGGCATGGTCTTCGGTGTGGCGAGCGTGATCGCCATGTTATCCATCGGTGAAGGCGCATCCGCCAAGGCGCTGGACGACATCAAGAAGCTGGGCAGCACGAACATCATCGTGAACTCGGTAAAGCCTATCGAAGAGGCGGAAAGCAGCCAGAACAACCGCAGCTCGCGCAGCGCCAGCATCTACGGGTTGCTCTACAGCGATGTGGAGCGCGTGAAGCGGACTTTTGAGGCGGTCACCGCCGTGGTGCCGGTTAAATCACTTCGCAAGGAAGGGCGACTTAATGACAAGTCCCTCGAATTGCGCCTGGTGGGTACGTCGCCGCTCTGGTTCGACCTGGTCCAGCGTCCTCTGCTCGCGGGGCGTAGCATGACGGCGCGTGATAATGACGATTTCGCCAATGTGGCGGTGCTCACCGAGTATGGTGCGCGGCGTCTGCTGGCCACGAAGAACACGATCGGCCAGTCGCTGCGGCTGGGCGGAGAGTATTTCGAAGTGATCGGCATCGTGGAGAGTGAAGGCGCCGCTTCGGGCGACATCCAGTCACTGGACGAAAACGTGGACGCCTACATCCCCATTTCGGTCGCAAAAGGCCGATTCGGCGACATGGTGACGGTCATGTCCACGGGCAGTTTCCAGCGCGAAGTCGTCGAACTCCATCAAATGATCGTGTCGGTGCGGACCAACGAGGAGGTGGAGGGCACGGCCAAGGCGCTGGAGACCATGCTGACCCGCTTCCACACGAAGAAGGACTTCACGATGAGCGTTCCGCTGACGCTTCTTCGCCAGGCGGAAGCGACCAAGCGCACGTTCAATATCGTCCTCGGTTCTATTGCCGCGATCAGTCTGCTGGTGGGCGGCATCGGCATTATGAATATCATGCTCGCTTCGGTTACGGAGCGCACCCGGGAGATTGGCGTGCGGCGGGCCATCGGCGCGCGGCGCGCCCAGATTATCCTGCAATTCCTCATCGAAACGGTCGTGTTGTCCGTAGCCGGTGGCTTGATTGGAATTATCATCGGCTTTCTGATTCCCTGGGGCGTGACCTATTTCGCGGGCATGCCCACGATTGTAACCATGAGCAGCCTGGTGCTATCGGCCGGCATCAGCGTGGCCATCGGCATTGTGTTCGGCCTCTATCCGGCCATTCGCGCCGCCAACCTTGACCCCATATCGGCCCTCCGCCATGAATAGATCTCTCGATAGTTTGAAAAGGACCTCGAAGTTGACGCGATCCACCCTATCCCGCGCCGTCTGTCTGCTGATGGTTTCCAGCATGCTCCACGCCGGCTGCGCCACCAGCCACTACAAGGAGGCGGCGGACAAAGAAGCTTACGGCATCCTCGGGCAGAAGTCGGCGGGCGTTCCCAATATGGAACCCGAGTTCAGCATTGATACGGACAAGGCCTGGGAGCCCCTGGCGGGCCTGCCGGTTCTGGAGGATGCGGGCCGACCGATGGGGCCGCCGGAGTTGCCCCCGGAAACGGGATACCCCGTGCTGCCGCTGGAGAAGGCGCTGGAGATTGCGGTGCGCAACAGCCGCACCTACCAGAATGAGAAGGAATTGCTGTACCTCACAGCCCTGGATCTCTCGCTGAACCGGCACCAGTTCGGCCCGCGCTTCTCGGCCACGGCCTCGGGGGACTATGCGCGCGACACGACGGTGGGTACAGGGCCCTCGGACCTCACGGAGCACGTGGCCAATGCGCGGAGTGTCGCGAGCGCCATCGATGCCCTTACCGGTACCCCTGCAGATTTGATTACGGCGTATGCCGATCTCGTGGAAAGCGCGGGAGCGGTAACGGGTGCCGACGAAGCGCAGACGATTATCGATCATGAGCGCAGTGTTTCGGGACAGACCCGAATCGGGGTCAGTCAGTTGCTCAAGGGCGGCGGACTTTTTGCCTTGACACTCACTTCAAACTTCCTTCGCTTTGTCACGGGTGACCCCGGCACTGCAACGGCCTCCACGCTGGCCGCTTCCTTCACCCAGCCGCTGCTGGAGGGTGCGGGCCGCGATATTGCGGCCGAGAGCCTGACCCAGGCCGAGCGCGATGTGCTTTATGCGATTCGGGACTTCACCCAATTCCGCAAAGACTTCATCGTCCGCACCGTGAACAGTTATTACAACGTGCTCCAGCGCAAGGATATTGCCCGGAATACGTGGCAGAGTTACCAGAGCTTCCTGGTGAGTGTGAAACGGGAAGGCGCGCTCGCGCGCGAGGGACGATCCACCCAGGAAAACCTGGGCCGCCTTGAAGAGGCATCGCTGGACAACCGGGGCCGCTGGGTGGCTTCGGTGCAGAGTTACCAGCAGGCGCTGGATCAGTTCAAGATCGATCTGGGACTCCCCACCGACGTGAAGCTGGTGCTGGACGACAACGAGCTTCATGAACTGGGTGAGCGCGGAATTCTCCATCCGGCGATCACGGATGACGAGGCCATCCAGGTGGCGCTGGTTTCCCGGCTCGACTATCTGAACTCCCGGGACCAGGTGGAAGACAGCGCGCGTAAGGTCAAAGTCGCGGCAAACGCCCTTAAGCCGGGACTCGACCTGGTGCTCGCGGCGGACGTCGATTCCATCGGCCAGGACAACTTTCAGCGGCTGGACTTTCGGTCGGCGGACTGGTCGGCGGGTTTGAACCTGGATTTGCCGCTGGATCGCAAGGCGGAACGCAACGCCCTGCGGGAATCGCTGATTGCGCAGGAGCGGACAGTGCGGGCCTTCACACTGGCGGAGGACACCATCAAGCTGGATGTGCGTTCCGGTCGACGGACGTTGGAGCAGGCGAAGCTGGAGTTTGAGATCGCGCAAAAAAGTATAGAATTGGGTAAACGGCGCGTGCGCGAACAGGAGCTGCTCGCGGAGTTGGGCCAGGGCACGGCCATCAACCTGGTGGACGCTCAGAACGACCTGACCAGCGCCCAGAACGACCTGACCAGCGCGCTCATCGCCCACACCATCGCCCGCCTTGAATTCTGGCGGGATATGGGTATCCTGTATATTAAGGAAGACGGCAACTGGGAAGAAGTGAAGGACGGGCCGGGTTCCGAGGTCGTGGTGGAGGGCGCTGCCGCGCCCGAGGCCGCGCCGACCACGCCCGAAGCGGCACCCGCCGAAGCTGGCTCCGCGCCGGTGGAGGAGGGCGCGGCCACGCCGTGATTGGAATCATGAATGTTACTGTTCAGGGCAAACGCCGGGCTTCCGCGGACGCGGAACGCCGCACGAGGGCGAATCTTTGTTGGACGATGACGAATTGGCAGCGCAGGCCGCCGCGGGCAATGTTGACGCCTTCGGCAGCCTCTTTACCCGGTATGCGCGCGACGTGTACCGGCTGGCGCTGTCCCTCGGCCACCGTCGATCCGACGCGGAGGACCTGATGCAGGACACTTTTGTAGCCGCGCTGGAAGGTGTGGGTCGCTTCGAAGGGCGTTCGTCCGTGCGAACCTGGCTTGGGGCCATCCTCATCCGCCAGGCGAGCCGAAATCGCCGCTACCACCGCCTTCGGGCTACGGAAGCGCTGGATGAGACCGCGGCGGCGGTCGGTACGGGCCTCCGTGATGAACGGCGGCTGGATGTGCATGCCATGCTGGATAGTCTGTCGGCGGAGCACCGGACGGTGCTGGTGCTGCGGGAGCTGCAGGGTATGTCCTATGACGAGATCGCGGAGGCGCTGTCGATTCCCCGGGGCACGGTGGAATCGCGGTTGTTTCGCGCGCGGAATATGCTTAGAGAACGTTATCAAGAGTACCAAACGGGACGGTCCCGATCGCATCCGGCGGTTGTGGGCGCGCCGGTGGAGTCTCGCCATGAGTAATTGTCCCCACATAAAATCGAACAATGTTCAGCGCTACCATGATCGGGAATTGGACGGCGCCGCGGCGTCCGCCTTCGAGCAGCATCTCCATGGCTGTGCGGAATGCCAGGGGGCCCTGCGGGACTTTGCCGGGATCGGTCACCTGCTGCGCACGGCGTATGATGAGCATCCCGCTCCGGAATTGCGCGCGCGTTTTGCCCGTGTGGCTCTGGAGCGGCGGGAGCAGAACCCGCGCCGCATCGCGCTGGGCCTGCTGGCGGCGGCGAGCATCCTTTTTGTTTCCTCGCTGTTTCTGGTGGTGTATACGGAGTCGGAAGTCGGCGGTGGAGGCAGCGTGATGGCGCAGTGGGAGGAAAATGTGGTGTGGGCTCCGTCGGCGGATGACGAGTTTGCGGATCCCGAGGCGGCGACGTTGTATGCGATTCACCTTCAGGCTGGCGGCGCGCGGGAGTACGGCGATGACTAAGCTCAAGATTCTGGCGGGCCTGGCGCTTTGTCTGGCCTATGCGGCGGGCATAGCGACGGGCTGGGCGGGCTACACCCTGGCGGGGGAGAAACCGCCGCCCCCGCGGGACAAGGGGTCCTGGTTGAGCCACGAGTTGCAACTGAGCCCGGAGCAGAAGGCGCAGATGGAGTCCATCTGGTCGAAGGAGGCCATGGGCGACGACCGGGCAAAGGTTCGGGAGCTGTACGACCAGCGGAACAGCGAGGTGCGCGCGATTCTTACGGAGGAGCAGAAAGCGACTTTTGACGCGATCTATCGCGCTTCGGAGGCGAAACGCGAGGCGGTGTATGCCGAGCGGCGCGCCCGCCACCAGAAGGCCGTGGACGATACGATGGCGATTCTGAATCCCGAGCAGCAGGAGAAGTACAAGAAGATCGTGGAGGATCTGGAGAAGCGGGGTCCCAAGCCGGACCACGGCATGATGCCAATGGGGAAAAAGCCCGAGTAGAGCGATGTGCCTGCGCCCGGCTCGACCCTGGGGTCTGTTGAACCCTGGCGGGCTGGTATTCCCGACAATCACCCCGTGCCCCATCGCGTACCATGGAGACGTGGGGTGCGGGATCTCCGTGCTTTACATCCGCTCCAAACCTGTGGGCGATCATCTTTTGAAGACCCAGGATTCCTTCCGATGTCCGAGTCCCGTCACCCCGGATTTCCCCACTTCGGAGCCGCCCCGAGTAAGGTTTGCGGCCGGTTCCATTTGCGACATTTCCGGTCAATCGGCTACGGTCGCCCCGTGTTAACCTTTCTTCGCGATCCGGCGTTAATCAAGTGAATTTCACGTGGAAGGAATGGATTGAAGTCCTTAGATGATAAGGCGTTGGCTCTGGCGCTCCAGTCGGGGGATGATTCGGCGTTTGACGAGATCGTGTCCCGATACCAGGGGCGCGTCTACGCCGTGGCGTATCGCGTCGTGGGCAATCGGGAGGATGCCCTGGACGTGAGCCAGGAAGTCTTCATCAAGGTCTATCGGAAAATTGACACCTGGAAACCCACGGGCGGCTTTCTGCCGTGGATCCTGCGGATGACGACGAACCATGGCATCGACCATCTCCGCCGGAAGAAGCGCTACCCCGAGCAGTCGCTGGAGGAGGCTTTTGTGCCCACCAGCGAGGGGGCTGCGGTGGAGCCGGCCACGCCCCGGACCGAGGCCGACGTTCATGCGCGGGAGATCGAGGCGCGGATCCAGCGGGCGCTGCCGGTCCTGTCGCGTTCGCAGCGGGAGGTCTTCCTGCTGCGCCACTATCAGGGGATGCAGTTGTCCGAGATTGCCGAGAGCATGGAATGTACCGTGGGCAGCGTGAAGGTTCACCTCTTCCGCGCCCTCAAGAAGTTGCAGAATGAATTGAGGGACCTTTACGAAGCGTCCTGACAGGAGTTTTAGTGCATGACGAATTGCGAGGAAATGGAAGGGCTCATTGCCGCGTCGCTCTATGAGACGCTGGAGGCTACCGATAACGATACGCTCCAGAGCCATCTGGCGGCGTGTGCTTCTTGTCGCGCGGAGCTGGCCTCGTTGCGGGCGCTTGTGGGTGCGATGCCAGCCGAACCCGCCATCTTCCAGGGCGATCTTCTTCCCGCGATTCGGGAAGAACTGCGCCGTTCGCCCGCCACACCGTGGTTCTCGGGGTGGAGGCGCTATCTTCTCGGACTGTCCGCCGCGATTCTCGTTTCCTGTGTATTCATTCTGACCCAGGGGCGTCATGTGGAAGCGCCGACGGGCGAGGTTGCGATGCAGGTCCCCATGGACCCGACGGTGGCTGAAGCGCGGGGCCTCGTTGCCGCCGACAACGCGACGGGAGCGATGGCGGTGTTGAATGAGGCGTTGGCGTCGGAGCGCGACGCGGATCGCGCGGGGGTGCTTCAATTGGAAGTCGCGGAGCTGGAGTTCAGCGCCTTTCGCCGCTACGAGGCCGCGTACGAGGCCTACGAAAAAGTACGCATTCAACATGTGGGCGCCTGGACACAAAGCCCTGGAATTGTAAAAGAGCGCCACGAGCTTCTCGAAGAGGCCCGCGAAGCGAACTTTGAGCCGCTTTACCAGATCGACGCCGCGATGAAGCAGGGCGAGAGCGGCATGCCCGCGCTGGAGCAGGTAATGGCGCGCTATCCCGGTCGGAGCGTGGCCCAGGCGGCCATGGAGACCATGGTGGCCATGTCCAATGTCGAAGGGCTCGGCGCGCTGGAAGACGTGCGGTCGCGCCTGAGCAACCCGGTGGCGGTGGCGCAGCTCGACGTGCGCCTCGGCGAGGGCTATTGCGCCGGTGATGTCGACCCCGCAAAAGGCAAGGCGCTGCTTCACGCCGTGGCCGAAAGTCCCTACGAAGTTCCGGCCCAGATGGCGAAGGACGTGCTGGCGCGGTTGGAGACCGGGGAGTGACCTCCTGGTCGACCGCGGGTCCCGGCGCGTCTGTTGCCTTCGCGTGTCGAAACTCTTTGAAAATGTCCCCCTGCTAACTCTTTGAAAATGTCCCCATACTGTGGATCTCGGAAAGGAGG
>JAEUWI010000064.1 GCA_016791475.1 Candidatus Hydrogenedentota bacterium | reverse complement strand
ACCCAGCCCGTTTCGGATAGATTTCCTTCGTGAGGCAACGAATACATTTCGAGTAGATTTATTGTGAGGCAATTCGCCCCCTTGATATTTCGCGCATCCCTGTGTCACCCTCTTGGCATCACCCCAAAACCCTTCTGGAGTCTATCCCCATGCCCAAGATCTTCGTCACCCGCCGCCCCCCGGAGAGCGCTGTTGTCCTGCTTCATGAGGCCTTTGGCGCGGAGAATGTATTCATCTATCCCGAGGACCGGCCTATCCCGCGAGAGGTGCTGCTGGAGGGCGTGAGGGGTGTGGACGCGATTCTATCCATGCTTACGGAAGCAATGAACGCCGAGGTCTTCGACGCCGCCGGGCCGCAGCTCCGGATCGTGGCGAACATGGCCGTGGGTTACAACAACATTGACGTTTCGGCGGCGACGGAGCGGGGCATTGCGGTGTCGAACACGCCGGATGTGCTGACGGAGACGACGGCAGACCTGACCTTTGCGCTGATCCTGGCGACGGCGCGGCGGCTCTGCGAGTCGGAGCATTTCCTCCGCTCGGGCCAGTGGGCGAGCTGGTCCCCCACGTTCATGCTGGGCATGGATGTCTATGGCAAGACCCTGGGCATTTATGGCCTCGGCCGAATCGGCAAGGCCGTGGTGCGGCGAGCGAAGGCCTTCAACATGAAGGTGCTCTATCACTCGCGGACGCAACTGCCCGCCGCGGAAGAAGTGGGCCTCGGCCTGACCTATGTGGACTTCCCCACGCTGCTGGCGGAGTCAGACATCGTCTCCCCCCATTGCCCCCTGACCGATGAAACGCGCCATGTATTCAACGCGGCCACGTTCAAGGCCATGAAGAAATCGGCCATTTTCGTGAACACGACGCGCGGTCCCGTGGTGGACGAGACGGCCCTCGCGGCGGCGCTTCACGACGGCGAAATCTTCGCCGCGGGCCTGGATGTCTACGAGGAAGAGCCCAAGATTCACCCTGATTTGCTGACGGTGAGCAATATCGTGCTCCTGCCCCATATCGGCAGCTCCACACTGGAAACGCGATCCGCCATGGCCAACCTGGCGGCGGAAAACAT
Organism: Candidatus Hydrogenedentota bacterium; assembly: GCA_016791475.1. Lineage (NCBI taxonomy): Bacteria > Pseudomonadati > Candidatus Hydrogenedentota > Candidatus Hydrogenedentota bacterium. The sequence continues at coordinate 39,371 of JAEUWI010000064.1, read as the reverse complement.
CATCGCGCTGCTAAAGGGAAACACGCCGCCGACCTGCGTGAATCCCGGGGTGCTGTAGGGACGTAAGGACTTAAAGGACGGAAGGGACGTAAAGGACGCAGCCAAACTGCAAGCCTGCCACCACACTCCTATCGGATGCTTTCCCCGGGTGCCACCAATATTGGGTTCGTCTCCCTCACTCCCCCAATGCCATCGTCAGTTGTGCGATCCGCCCGCGGTGAATGCGGAAAAGCCACTCATCCGCCGGTGTGTGCCAGATCCGGCGGTTGCCTTGGGCGCGGAAGTCGCGGGACTCGATGAACGCCGGGGCGGACATCTCCATGACATCCACGGTGGCGATGCGCAGGGCGTCTTCGGCTTCCTTCAAGAGCATTCTTTCGCCTTTCTTCATGTCGGGCTTCTTGCGAAATGCCTCGATGCGCTCTTTGAGCATGGCCATCGCGGCCACGTCCTCCAGGCCATCGCGGAGGGCCTCCCAGCGGACGCTCGACACAGGCATATCGCCGGGATAGACGAGGGCGTATTCGTCATTCTTGTCGGCGTTGGCCAGCCAGTGGTCGGCCTGGGTGGTGCTGAAGGTCCACATGCCGATGCCGTCGAGGCCGAAGTGCCAGGCGCGCCAGGCGTTGGCCCGGTTGTACAGCAGGGGCGACAGGGACTTCACCTGCGAAACGCATTCGTAGGACCAGACGGGCTTGTCCGAATCCAGGATGCGCTGGATGCGCGGATCGTCCACCAGCAGGCCAGTGACGAGCCGCATGTTGGGACACCACACGTCCACAAGCGGATCGATACGCTCGAAATCACGCCAGGACAGGCCGGGCACGGGGTCGGTATAGATCCGGAATTTCGGATCAGCCTCGCGGAAGAGCTCCGCCGCGTCCACATAGATGGGCACGCGCGGGCCGTAGTCCAGTCCCGGTTCGTCCACGGGATAGAGGGCATAGTCGCCGTAGTCCCAGCCAAGCGCTTTCAGGTGATCGCGGAGCTGACGGAGATAGGCTACCTTGACGGCGCGCTTGCCGTCCTCGGGGAATCCTTCGGTCCACGTGACGGGCGGCTCCGCCACCTGCAGCAACAATTGGCCACGCCCTTTCAGGCGATCCAGCTCGGCATCGAGCGCGGCCCAGTCAATCGCAAGAGCGCCATTGCCATCCGCAGTTGCCGTCGGCACCGTGGTGCGGGGAAAGACGTTGACGCCGTGATCGCCCATGCCGTCCAGCACGGCCTCGGAATGATTCGGAAACCATTGATTGGGGATGTAGTCCCAAGTACACAGGGAGAGGGGGAATTTGTCGGGCATGCGGAGAGAAGTTACGTGGATTACTAACGGGAGCGCCTTCGATTCACCCCCGCCGAGTGGCTGAATCACTATTTTTCCCAGGTAAAACCCCGGTTCGGTGTCTTTCGTGTCTGCAGTCAACCAAACTTTTGCAGCACGTTTCCCCGGAATCTGCAGCAACCCTGAATCGCCGAGTTCAACCAGCGCGTCTGCGGCCTCCTCTCCATTTACGGTCCCTACAGTCGTCTGTTCGCGCAACAACAATGTCCCGCCAAAGCGCGCTCCGTCCGAGCGGATCGGCCACTCAATCGAAGCACGGACACGTGCCGACGCGTCATCTCCACGCGCGACGACGAATGCCGCATGCCAGACTTCGCCCTGGTAGAGGACAGCGGATGTCACGACGGGGCCATCAGGCAAGTTGTCATAGTCATCTGAGAACTCGCTCGATTCTCCGCAACCGGAGGACAGGGCCGAGGCTAATTCTCTTTGAGCGCCATCTGCAAGCGTCGGATTCAAACGTGTGGGATCAAAGTCACCATAGGCGACGGATGACCACAGGGCAAGGTTGGAGACTTCGACGGGGTCCTTCTCCGATGTTCGGGGCACTGCCGTCGCTTCGCGTATGAACCATCCATTGGCTCGCTCTAAAAGTATCTTGGCTTTTGTTGACTCGTTCCGATCATGCAGCGGCATTTCAACAAAAGAGCGGGCAGTCAAAGCTCCTGATATCTCCGTAACCTGCCCCTCTTTCGCTACCGTAAGATTTACCCGAAGCAACGCGCCGTCGCTGTTGTCTACATTAAACGAGGAGACTTCTGAGCTTAGTTGTTCTGGTCTGAATCCAGCCCCAACTTTCGAATAATCCTCCCCCGCCCCATAAGGTGCCACCGGCAATCCCGGACGGAATCGATGGGCCAGCAGGACATTGCTGAAGACCAGCACGTCGCTCTCCCCCGCTTCCGCGCCGGGCACGAGTACGGGCGAGGCGTTGACCGCACCGCTGAGACGGACTTCGTCGATGAGCAGGCCCTCGGTGTTGAAGACGAGGAGCCGCTGATCGTAGGTCGCCACGAGCACATCCAGGGTGCCGTCGCCGTTCGCATCGACCACGAGGGGCCGCGCGCGGTTCTTGGTGTCGAAGATGTGGGTCCATACGTGCGTGCCATCGGGCTCGATGGCGTAGAGGTTGCCCCACACGCCGGTGCAGAGGATCAGCGGCGCTTTGTCTTTGCGCGGCAGAAAGGTGATGGAGGTATCGATTTCCCCGCCCACTTTCGCTTCCCACGCTATCTCCCCTTCGGGTGTCAACGCGAAAAGCGAGCCCGCCCGGGTGCCGCAGAGGATCAGGGTGCTTTCGGGCGTGGCAAAGACCTCCGCCTGGGAAATAATTTCGCCGCCGAGGGCGCGCTTCCACTGCACCGCGCCGGTGGTGTCCAGCGCGAAGAGCGTTTCGCCCGCCGAGGCCAACAGGAGCGTCTTGTCCGCTGGATCGGTCCAGGACTTCACCATGGCGCGGCTGTGTCCGCTCTCCAGCGCCGTGGACCACGCGACCGCGCCTTGAGCGCCCAACGCGGTGATTTTGCCGGAGGCATCCCCGATGACCACGAGCGTCTTGTCGCCCGCGTCCACCACAACGGGCACCGCGCGCGACCAGGTCGTCTCCGCGCCGAGGGCATGCTGCCAGGCCACCGCCCAGGCGCTGTCGAGCGCGACGATGTTCCCTTCCACGCTACCGAAGACGACCAAGGGTCCCTCCGGACGGACTAGCTGCACCGGCTGCGAGGTCCAGCGGCCCTCGGGCAACTGGGCGACCATGCCGTCCTGTCCGGTACCTATGGGCGTGCCATCGGCCTCCCAGAGGAGCACCTGGCCGCCGATATTGACCGATAGGACTTCCGGCGCACCGTCGTCATCGAGATCGGTCACCAGGGGCGTGGCCTCGCTTCGGTACTGGGCGGCGGGCCGGGTCCAGACGAGCTCCATGGCGGCGATGGGAAGGGTGGCCGCGAGCAACAGGAGCGCGGCGAGCATGTGGCGAACTGAAATGGGCATGGGTGGTCTCGCAAGTCGATACATCGTTCACAGTGGAACTTGAGAATTCACTCGATTGCCGACGAGGGTACACCTCGGGGCGCGGGCCTGTCCAGCGTGGCGGGCGCATGGGGCGGGCTGCTTTATTCAGCCCATAGGCCGTGTGCTACACTTCTGACGAGGATCGTTGTCTTGCTGCTGTCCTAGACAGCTTATCCGCACAATAGACGTATCGACCACAGGGGTGGATTCAATGGTGTCACGCCCAGCTCTAGTGAAGCGCCTGCGCGCGGGACTCGATCCCGTCCTGTGGCAATCGCCGCAAGGCGATTGGCGCGAGGGGCTGCTTTCCCTGCTGCTTCGGGTGATTCTTTTCCTGGCGCCCTGGGTCTATTTTCCCAGTCTCTACATGTGCTATGTCGGCGGATACGCGACCATCGCGGCAACCGATACCGCCGCAATCATCGGCTTCATCTGTCTGTACTATTTCCGGGGAATCAGTTTCACGACGAAAGCCTTCGGCTTTGCGCTCATCTGCTACATGCTCGGGACCGTTCTCCTCATATACCTGGGTCCGATCAGCCAGATTTATCTTTTTGGATTCTCCATACTCACCGGGCTCCTCCTCGGGCTGCGCGCGGGGCTCGTCGGTGTCGCCATCAACGGCGTCACCCTGCTCGTTATAGGGCTGGCCGGGGCGGCCTCGCCCAACATGGCCGCGGTGTGGGATCAGAATCCACTCTCCTGGATCGTGATCACCGCCAACTTCCTCATGATGAACGCTTTGCTCGTGATCGCGATCGGGGCCATTATCGCGGCGCTGGAAAAGGCCCTCGCCCATCAGAAGCAGGCCCGAGCCGTCGCCGAGCAGAGCGCCGCCGAACTCACCCTCGCAAACCGCGCACTGGAGAGCGAAGTCGAGGAACACCGCCACACCGAGAGCGCCCTGGCGGTCAGTCTGGAGCGCTTTCACGTGCTCTCCCGCGCCACCACCGACGCCATCTGGGACTGGGACCTCTCGGCCGATACCCTATGGTGGAACGAAGGCTTCGAGGCGCTCTTCGGCCTGTTGCCCGGCGAGGAAGCCCCCGACATCGGCGCCTGGGGAAGACGGATCCACCCGGACGACCGCAAGCGCGTGACCGAAAGCCTCCATGCCGCGGTGGCGGGGACGGGTGACCTCTGGATCGAGGAGTATCGTTTTCTCCGGAAGGACGGCGGTTACGCCCATGTGCTCGACCGGGGCCAGGTGATTCGCGGCGAGGGCGGCGGCCCGCTCCGCATGATCGGGGGCATGAGCGACCTGACCGAACGCAAGAAGCTGGAGGAGCAGTTTCTGCGCGCCCAGCGAATGGAAAGCATCGGCACCCTGGCCGGGGGCATCGCCCACGATCTCAACAACGTGCTGACGCCCATCCTCATGGCCACGGAAATGCTCCCGGAGCACGTGCGGGATGCCGAAGGGCACGCCATGCTGGACATGGTGCGCGCAAGCGCCCAGCGCGGGGCCGATCTTGTTCAGCAGGTGCTCGGCTTTGCCCGCGGCATCGAAGGCGTGCGCCGCTCCGTAGCCCCCGCCGAAATCGCCCGCGACTTCCGCAAAGTGCTTCAGGACACCTTTCCGCGAAACATCGTTCTCGATCTCATCGCCCCGGAGGATGTCTGGTCAATTCACGCGGACCCGACCCAGATCCACCAGGTGTTGATGAACCTCTGCGTCAACGCCCGCGACGCCATGCCCAGAGGCGGGCGATTGACCGTGACGCTGGAGAACACGGTGGTGGACGATGTTTTCTCCGGGATGAATCTGCGGGCGACACCCGGGCCCTACGTCAAGATCGGTGTGCGAGATACGGGCGAGGGCATGTCGGAGGAGACGCGGGAGAAAATCTTCGAGCCGTTCTTCACCACCAAAGAAGTGGGCAAGGGCACGGGCCTCGGCCTCTCCACCACCTTCTCCATCGTGCGGGACCACGGCGGATTTATCGATCTGTACAGTGAGGTCGGCCGGGGCACCCAGTTCTGGATTTACTTTCCAGCCGACAGCGCCGAATTTCCAGAGTCTTCCGCCCAGGTCCTCCCCACCCTGCCCCGAGGCAACGGCGAGCGCGTCCTTCTGGTGGATGACGAGGAATCCATTCGGGACGCCACTGGAAAAGCGCTCGAACTCTTTGGCTATGAGGTCGTGACCGCAAGCAATGGCGCAGAAGCCGTGTCGCTCTTTGTCCGGCACCGGGCCAGCATCGATGTGGTGCTGACCGATATGAGCATGCCGGTGATGGACGGCCCCGCGATGATTGCGGCGTTGAGGACGATTGCCCCCAACGTCCGCGTGGTCGCTTCAAGCGGTCTGAGCGACAATGGCAAGTACGCCTCCGTCTCGGGCACCTCCATCGTACGCTTTGTGCCGAAACCGTACACTGCGGAGGCCATACTGCAAACCCTGCGTGAAGTGCTCGACGCCGATCCGTCCGAAGGAGAACACGCGCCCTCATCCTGACTGGGCGCCCGGACTGAGGCCGGTGTTGTCGATGCTCTGACAGCATCGGGGCCTGCTGCGGTACCGCTTCCGTCCTCCTCACGCGCCAAGCGTATACGTCATGCCCTTTTCCGTGCTGAAAACGACATATACGCCATCGCCCTCCACCCCCACTTCCCCACCGGTCTCCACGCAGATCACCTTCGCATCCTTCCCCGGCCATGGATTCGCCAACCGACACGTGTTTCCCACGAGCGACTGGACGGTAACACGTTCCACGCCCGACTTCGTTCGGGTCGCGCTCACCACAAAGGCTCCCTGCGCACCAAGATTTTCGAAGCCGCCCTCGAAGTCGTCGGGCACTGTCGGAAAGACCCGGATGACGCCCGTATGGGATTGGAGCACGTTGTCGATGCCGAGGCCGTCTTCGGGTTTGTAGATTCCGAGGCGGCGGCGCACGGTGGTGAGGTAGCCCTGATGGGGCTGCCATACGTTGATCTTCTCCAGGGTGCGTTTGGCGAGTTCGATTTGGTCGGGGGGTGAATCGAGGCCAATGTCGTCGCCCCAGAAGACGGACGTGAGGGGCACGGCGATGTTGAACTCCATGGGTGGCGCCCCGGCCACGTCGGTGAAGATTGATCCGTCGGGCGTGTCGATGGTCGGGTAGGGCGGCATCTTTTCCGCGATTGCCCGCCAGCGGGCGGGCTCTTCCCCATTTTCGCCAAGCAGCCCTGCGGCCTCGGCGGCGGCACGGAGATGATAGCGTATAAGGGTGATGCCGGACTGGCTGTCCTTGTTAAACTCGAGGTTCGCTGTGATGCCCCGGTGCTCCGGGGAGACCGTCGGAAACACGTGGTAGAGGCCGTCCTCCTCCAGCTTGAGGTACTCCGCGTAGAAACGGGCCCCCTCCCGCAGGACGGGCCAGACCCGGTCCCGAAGGAAATCCCGATCACCCGTGTAGCGGTAGCGCAACCAGAAGGGCCGCGCGAGGAGCGCGGTAATCTCCACGCTCTGTTCCCAAGTCATGTGGGTGTGTATGACCGTTTCGGCCTTGAGGGGGTAGTGAACCAACGGATACATGGCGCCATCGCAGCCGTAGACCGCGCGGGCGTTGGCCTGGGCCATGGGAAGCATGGTGAAAATCATGTCGTAGTAGGGCGCCAGGGAATCAAACTGGCGCAGCGTACAGGGTCCCGTGGCGTCGATCTCGTTGAAATGGAAGTCCGCGTGCCAGCGCCCCGAATCCTGAAAACAGAATTTGGTGCTGTCCACCGAGCAAAGCGCCACATCGCCGTAGTAACCCGCGGGCCGCACGGTATAGGGCACGCCCCCCCACGCCTGATCGATGCTGAGCCTGCCATCGGCGGACCAGGCGCGGGCGCGGGGGCGCTGTTCGTATTCGGCCAGTTTGGCGGCGTGTTCGACCCAGAGCGCGTCGGCCCCCTCGTAAGCGCACTCTTTCAGCGTCTTTCGCGCATAACCCAGCGCATTGGGCGAGTCCTGGGTGGTTGCAACGGTCGCATAGGCCGTAAACACGCCGTCCAGTTGTGATGGCGTCAAGGTCGCCGCCGCGCCGGGCGATTGATTGATGGGCGTGAAACGTTTGAACGTGCCGTGGTCCAGACGGCCCTCCTTTTCCGCCACCATGGGCGTACCCAGACCCGCGGTGTTTTCCTGGAGGGCGACGGTCGACGGGGCACCCTCCACCCGGAGGGCCAGCACACTCTGGAAGCCCTCGGAGAAGGTCAGCTCGCCGGGAAAATCCTGCGCCACCCACGCCACGCCGTCGTCGTTTCCGGCACGGGGCGCGGCAAGGGGCTCAAAGTCCGTGGGGGAATTCTTTTCACTGCCCAGCGTGGGGTGCAGTTCGCCGCCCGGCACGATGGTGTCCTGGTGACGCCAGAGGCGAAACGACACATCGCCCGGCGACAACCCGGCGGCCTCGCCCTCCATCACGATAACGTTGCGCGTGGCGCTGACGAAGATGCGCAGGCGTAGTTTTTTTGCGCCATGCTCCGCCGTCAGGGTGGACGCCCCATTCGCCTTTTCCACGTGGAGCGCGCCGCCCCCTTCGACAAAGGGCACCCGCACGATCAACTGGCCCGCGGGCTTGGGACAGGGAAAGTCGTAGTGGCTGTATGCCGTGTAGTAGGCCGCGCCATTGAGGATGCTCTTGTCGCCCGCCAGGGCCCGTTTCGTGATTTCGTCCATGGTGATCACGGGTTGTTCTTTCGGAAGTCGCCGATCCCAGATGTCACTCTTACCAATGCTGAGCGTCGGCGCGGTGTCGGGCCCCCATAGGATCACGCCCAGGTCGTCATTCTGAAGGCGGTGATCACCGGGCTCCAGGCCCAGGGTGGACTGGGCGCTGGCCGGGAGAACGACCAGGGCCGCGAAGACGAAAGAGAGGATTGTGAATCGCACGGAAAACTCCTTGGGTTGGTGGACCATGCTAGCCTGCGGGCATGGCGCCATTCCAGCAGGCTTTTCGCCACGCCCGCCGCCTTGCAACAGGCGCTTCAAATCGGTAGTCTACGGGGGAACCGCGGGTGCCCCATGAAGAGTCCGGCATCCGCCTTGCAGTACCTTCGTCACGGGAGAACGACACTATCATGGAATGGCTTATTGCCCAGTTTGGCTGGATCGACAGTACCCAGGCCTGGATTGCGCTGGGTACGCTCGCAGCACTGGAAATCGTGCTGGGCATCGACAACATCATCTTCATCTCGATCCTGGTGGGCAAACTGCCCGAGAAACAGCGCAATTTCGCCCGAAACACGGGGCTGGGCCTCGCCATGGTGATGCGGCTCCTGCTGGTCTTCTCCATCGCGTGGGTCGTGGGCCTCGTGGAGCCCTGGTTTACCGTTCTGGGCCAGGAAATATCCGGACGTGACTTCATACTCATTGGCGGCGGCCTGTTTCTGCTGGCCAAGGCGACCCACGAGATCCATCACAGCCTTGAGGGCGTGGAGGGGCATGGCGCCGCCTCTGCGCCGCGCAGCGTGGGCTCGGTTCTCGCCCAGATTGCGGTCCTCGATCTCGTCTTTTCACTCGACTCGGTCATCACCGCCGTGGGCCTCGTGGAGCACGTCTCCATTATGGTCGTGGCCATTATCCTGTCGGTCGGTGTCATGCTCTTCGCGGCGAAGGGAATCAGCGAATTTGTCGATGCCCATCCGACCATCAAGATTCTCGCGCTCTCTTTCCTCATCCTCGTGGGTGTGACGCTCATGGTGGAAGGCTTCGACGTGCACGTGCCCAAGGGCTACATCTACTTCGCCATGGCCTTCTCCGTGGCGGTGGAAATGCTCAACATCAAGATGCGCAAACGCCAGGCGGACAAGGTCCACCTGCACAAGAAGCTCTAACCGGTAGGACGCCGCATCATGTCGAAGAAAAACAAAGCCCCCGAGACCCCGGTGGAGGCTGAAGCACCCGTCGAACGCGCGTCATCGCTGCCCTGGGCTGTCGGAATCGGAACGGTGGTCGTGGTGCTCGGCGGATTCGCCGCAGCGGTGGCGGTAATTCAAGGAGGCTCCCGAGAGCCCATCCGCCTTCCAGAAGAAGAGCTGAAGCCAGCCTCCGCCGCGAAGCCCGAGCCCGCGCCGTGGACCTATGATTCCGTCACGGACCAACACTGGGATCCCACCCACAAGCACTGGCACAAGGGTCACCCGCCCAACCAGAACGCGCCTGCGCCCAAGCCGATACCGAATATCCCCAATCCCGAACCGTGGCAATACGACGAAGCGACGGACCAGCACTTCAATCCGGAGCCCGGTCACAACCACTGGCACGGCGGGAAGCCTCCGGCGAACTCGGCCGCGCCCCTGAACCCCGCACCGCCCTCGGAAGCGCCGGCCCCCGCGCCGGCCGCAGACGCCGCGCCCGAAACTGCGCCCGTCGCCGTCGAGGAAGCCGTGGAAGTCCCCTCGGAACCCGCACAGGTTCCAGAGACAACGCCCGCGCCGTAGTCCGAATTGTTTAGCCCCCAGAGTACGCAAAGAGCACAAAGAAGTCGATTCTTTGTGCTCTTTCCATGTTTCATGCGGATGGACTATTTCGCGGTGATCTTTGCCCGTTCCTCGTCCGTGTATCGGCTTCCGGTGGAAGGCTCGGCCTTCCACGACTGGACGAACTTGCTGGGCTTCGGCGTTTGCACCGGAATCAAGAGAAACTCCCTCCCGGCGTCGTCCTTTTCAATGAGCCCACCGGAGCGCAGCACGGCCTGACGCGCCAGTTTTTCGCAGGCCTCCAGGAGGGTCGTGAAGGTGTAGGCCGTATACTTGAATGGGGTGTCGGTCTGAAGCGCGGACGTGAACTTCTCCGGCAACTTGGCCCGGCCCATGGTCGTCGCAAGCACGCCGGCGGCGCTGGCCGGGTTGCAGTCCGAGTCCTGGCCGCAACGCATGGAAATGATGATAGTCTGGTCCAGATCACCCTTACCATAGAGCAGTCCCAGAACGGCATAGGCGCCGTTCAGCTTGGCGTCGATGTTTCCCTTTTCGCTCGCCTTGCAAACAAAGCGTCGTCCCTCGGGCGATTCATGATACTTGGCCTGGAGCAGGCGCCATACCTTCTGCCAGTCGTCCGGATGTTCCTTATGCCAGGCGACCGTGTCGCGGATGCACTCGGCGTACTGACTCTCCGCCGGGATACAGCGCAGGCCCGCCTCGATGATCTTTTGGATATCACGCTCGATAAAGGCCTCGGCGTACATGCCGCTCATGAACTGCCCGCCGTAGATGCCGTCGCCGTAGTTCATGATGCAGCCAAACTTCTCGCCCATCTCGATACCCAGATTCGGCATCCCCGGCCCGATAAGCCCCGCGAAGTCGGCTTCGATCTGATAATCAATATCGTCCGCGTGCTTCGTAAACTCGGGGTGACCCGAATCCGGCGGCGCTATGCCCTGACGCAAGTTGCCCCGGGCGTGGCCGTTGGCGTGCCAGAGCTGGTACTCACTGTTGGCAAAGTCTATCCCCGCCTGGCGGCTCGTCACATCGAAGCCGTAGTCCTCCAGGGACTTCATAAAGGTCATCTCCACATAGAGGTCGTCCTGATCGAACTGATTGATCGTTTCCGGCGTCCACGCCGGCACTTTGTCTTCCGGGATGATTGCACTCAAGTACTCGAATTCCGTGGGAAAGCCCCAGCCGACCCCGGCCATCTGCCCCAGCCAGGCCCCGGCCATCTTGTCGCGATAGTCTTCGATCGAAATGCGGCGAAAATCTTCGGCAAACACTGAGACTGTGAACTGGCCCGCAGTGAACACACAGACCATTAGGACTCGGAGGAGAAGAGAGGGGGGATTCGGTTTTGTCATAATCAACTTCCTATCGTGATGGCAGTCCACATCCACGTAAATGGATGGACCTCATGTCTTTCTGACTTAGTCTCTTGGCGTGGCTGAGCGAATCGGCTCTACAGGAACAAGTTTGTGAAGTGGAGACTTACAGCGCCCTCCAAGGGAATCAAAGCATTCCTTGGACTCGATTCGATCTAGCTGTATTGAGAGAAATCGGTTCTTCTCCGCCTTGACTGTCATGATGCAAAGCTCGACATCCTCGCCGGAGCGGGAGTCTACAGTTGCAACATATCCATTGAAGACAATTTCGAGCAGTGCGTCGGCTCTATCAGCCTCGAACAGTTCATGTAGAGTGCGGAGAGCGATCTCATATGCCGCTTTCGAGAATGCCTTATTGCGATGCGCTTGACCAATTTCCTTCTCGACGAACTCATCTTTGGATTGGATATACCTTATTTCACAGCATGTCGGGAGTGCCTCGGGCGCTGGAATTTGATAGTCGACAACCAAGAGCTTATCATCGACCTCGTACAATAGCTCATAGGCCTGCGGAAAATAATCTGGATACTTCGAGTTGCCAAGTACCAACTCGCAGTAGTCCTGAACCACCCTGGAGTCGCCCGCGAAGTATCTATTTCGCTTCGCATCTACGTAGTCGCTCCGAACCTGCCAACGTTGACTATAAACTTCTCGCCGTCGTTCCCACGCATCAAGTTCGGAACGATATTGAGATTCGAGGCGATGAACCAGCTGGAGATGCTCATTTCGTCGAGACTCGTACTCGCTGTAAATACTTCTGGCAATGGACTCCCAACGTGCGTGATCCGCCAGATATAGCGTTTCCGCCTCAGCAAGCCTCTTCGCGTGAATGGACTTGAAAAGCTTTCCGAGCAGGTCCGGTCGAACCTCATATTTTGCATCATCTCGCCGATGCTTTCTCGGAAGCTCGGGCTCGATGGGTGGTGTTGGAAGCTGCGGCTCCTCGGGTCGCGGCTCGGGATATGACTTCGGTCCCTTAAGCGAAGCCCAATCGATAGTGTCATCAACGCCCAATGTGTATATTAGGATACCGTCCAATTCGGCCAACAAAGCCTGCGCCTCTTCCGTCTGCTCTGAGGCAAGTTTCTTTTTTTCTGCAATTGCATTTGCTCTTGACTGCCTCGCGGAACGTTCCTGCTCGAGAATCTGACTTCGCTCCCAGATCTCATTCCATTGGCGCATCTTGGCGCAAGCTTTTTGCTCGACGTCTTCTTGACTATCTCCCTTAATGACTTGGAATTTGTTAATTCCTTCATGAGATATCTCGATTGAGTACTTTGGAATGCCTCGCACGGTGTGCGTAACCTGAACCTCGCCGAACTCGCTGGTCAATACATAGTCGTCTGGAATCGAAATCGCAGACCGCCGAATTGACTTACTATTTCCATGATAATTGAGCATGGAAATTCCCGTGCCGGGTATACCTAGACTTGTATATGTGCCCCGGCTATTCACCCCAATCCGTGCCCCCTTGACGCCAGCACTGAGGCCAATGCCTGACTTGCTAAAGCTCATTCGTACTCCCGGGGCTATTCTAATAGACTTTCGGAATCTGAACGCCATCGGTTTCGTCTCCTGCCTGTGCCGCGATTATGTTAGTCGTATTCTTGTCACAAAGTGGAGCGGTATTCGGTACTCTCCCAATTCTGACTGGACTGGCACACAAGGTTATCAGATTGTTGTCCGACTCTCAACGAGATTGTGTATCCGGTCTGTTCTGGTGTATGTGCTGGAGGCTCGTGGATCTGGCGAGAGCGAGTGGGACCAATTCGCGTGGATTCCGGAACGCGTCGACTCAACAAACGACGAAACTAGGACGTTCAACATGCTCACTTCCGTGAAATTCCGTGCCTTTCCGTAGTCAGTCCTCTTCTCGCGCCCGCGTATTGTAATTTGCACTGAATTCCCGGATACTGAACCTCGAAATTCAACTTTGTAAGGTTCTTATGTTCAAGTGGTATACGTTAAAGGTGCCCTCTGAAATACAGTCCATTCCTGATTCAACCCGCGTCCCAGAACTCTTTTCTCTCTCCGAGACTCCGTGGCTCGTGGCCCAATACTTTAGTTTCGGACAACCAATTCCAGGCGTGTTCAGACCTATTGAAAATTACAAATCCAATGCACTGTATGGACTCTGATACGAACGCCTTGGGCTGGCCTCAACGGTATCGCCACCGCGATAGCTACAAATCCTTTTTACGTCGACACTTCCATATGCTACCGTAAAGCAGACACACCCACATGGATCGACAAATCAATGGGATCAACCCGCGAGGGAATGCATCATGAATCCCGCAACCCAATTTCAGCACGAGAACGTTGCCCACGCGACGGCCCCCACCACCTGGCGGGATGCCCCCTGGCAGATCTGGGTGGTCGTAACCGTGCTCGGGCTGGAAGGGCTTCTGGGAAACTTGCCGGCCATCGCCCATAACCTCGTCGCCCTGTGGTGGCTGGCCGCCAAGGTACTCTTCATTACCGGCCTGCTCAACCGATGGCGCTGGGTATTCGTCCTGAATATCGTTGTGGGAATTCTTCACGTGCTGGCCTTCAGCACCGGCGCCCCCTTCATCGCATTTCTCAATCTCGTGCTGGTTCTGCTCGTGGCATCGGCCATGCGCTTCTATTTTCCCAGAGAAAGCCCACTTCCTCCCAGCAGCGGCTGGGATGGGCAACCTCCCGAGTTACCGGGCGCAACGCAACACGGACAGGACTCTTGACGATGCGTCGAGCCCACGCCTTTCTGTCTGCATTTGCCGTCACGCTGATGCCGTGCGTATTCGCCGTCGCATCCCCTTTGGCGGACCCCATCACCAACAGCGTGGGAATGAAACTTCAACCTGTCCCTCCCGGCTCCTTCATCATGGGCTCGCCCGAACACGAAAAGGATCGCAAGCCAACGGAGACTGAGCGAAGGATCACAATCAGCCGCGAATTCTACATCGGTGTTTATGAGGTCACGCAGGCCGAGTACGAGGCGGTCATGGGGCACAATCCCGCCAGGGAAAAGGGGGCGACGCTGCCGGTGGACCACGTAACCTGGCACGATGCGGTGGCCTTCTGCGACAAGCTCACCGCTCAAGAGTCCGGCATGCGCTACCGCCTCCCCACCGAGGCCGAATGGGAGTACACCTGCCGCGCGGGAACCGCAACGCGCTACTATTGGGGCGACGATCCCGAGCTTGCATCTATAGGCGACCACGCCTTCTACAAGGCAAACAGCGGCGGCAAGACCCACATTGTCGGGCAGAAAAAGCCCAATCCGTGGGGCCTTCACGACATGAATGGCAATGTGTGGGAGTGGTGCCAGGATTGGATGGGGCCCTACGTCCCGGAGGAGACGAAGGACCCCCAAGGTCCGGCGGCGGGCGAAGGCAAGGTGTGTCGCGGGGGTTGCTGGGCCTACGAAGCTTCCCGGTGCCGCTCGGCCGAGCGCAACGACGCGCCCGCCGATTCGGCGCATGTAAACCTGGGCTTTCGTGTCGTCGCGGAAGCGCGCCGATGAGGGTTTTCCCGCCGCGCTCCTTCCATTGCCCTTCTTGTCAGCGAACCGGCGTGACGTCGCTCCAGGTCCCGCCCCGATAGACCATCTCGCGTTCTTCGCCGTTGCGCATAACCGAGAAACGCTTCTCTTCCGAGTCGACGCGTTTGATGACGCTGAGCCATTCCGTTCCGGTCATTATCCAGCTCGTCGAGCGCGCCGGATCGGTGTAGATATCGAGGAATCCGTCCATATCCCAGTCTTTATAATCCGAGTATCGGGCACCCTTCTCCCCGGTGTTGCTGAACTGAACCCCGTCAAAGACGCCATTCTTGTCCGTATCGATGACGGCAAGCATGAAGCCGTCTTTCGCCTCCCCTTCCGGGCGGATTTCGACCTTGCAGACATCAAAAACGCCGTCGGAATCGGCGTCGGTAAGGCCGCAATCGATGGTCGTGTCCTTGTAGGGATTCATGGTCATCATCCACCCTTCGGGCGTCCCATCTTCGCCTTTGTCTATCAGGCTCTCACGGGCGGTTGAAGGGCCCGGCCAGGAATGCAGCGTGGTGCCATTCTTGTGAACGGTGCCATAAAAGTTGCCGCCCGAGTACACCAGCATGGCGCCGATTCCGATGGCGACTCCCGCCCCGAGGAAGCTCCATTCTCTTTTGGTTGGTTGACCCAAAACACTCATGTGAAGAATCTCCGGTAATGGAACTGAACTTCGTAGAATAATACAGACTTTGAGAACGGGTCAGGGCGAACCCCAGGACCCGGGGCGGAACCCGGCGGAACCTTCAGCAGCGCACGACGGCAACACGGGGCGCTATCCGCTCCACCTCCGCCTGGGTTACGTGCCCGATGTCCCAGCGCATGGCGTTGACCGTTCCCGCGCTGACGCCCAGCACGGCACACTGCTCCAGGGGCCACTGGCGCAACAGGCCCACCGCCATGCCCGCGACCAGACAATCCCCGGACCCTACGGCGTTGACCTCTTCAATCGGGGGCGGCTTCACATGAAGGCGCTCAAGACCGTCCGACACAAGGACGCCTTCCGCGCCGAGGGACAAGACGACCAGGCTGACGCCCTTCCCGTGGAACCAGTCAATGGCGCGCCAACGGGCCGCTTCGGAATCCAGCGCGTAGCCCACCAGTTCCGCCGCTTCAACGTCGTTGGGCTTGACCATATACGGGGCGGCCTCCAGCCCGAGGGCAAGTTCCGGGCCGTGGGTATCCAGGATGACAGTCACGCCCTGCGCTCGCGCGAGGGAGATGAGGGTGCGGTAGACGTCCTGAAGGGTCGGGTCCGGCACCGTGCCGTTGAGCGTAAGTATACCCGTCGCCCCGAGTCGCGAGCGCACTTCGTCTATGAGGCGCTCCTTCTCCGCTCCGCCGACGCGCGGCCCCGGCTCAAACAGGGGCGTCTGCCGGTGCGGGCCTTCCTCGAGCACCGTAGTGATGGTGCGGGTATTTTCGGCAATCCAGACCGGATGACATTCCAATCCATCCTGTCCGGTAATCATGTCCACCACGTGCTGTCCAGGGGCACCACCCACAAGCACCACCGAAGCGCTCTGTTCTCCCAGGGCTTTCACGGCCCTCGCCACGTTGTTCCCCTTCCCGCCGGGTATGGTCGTGACGCGGTGGCATACGTTTTTCCTGCCCACCGCCATGGCTTCGAGAAAAACCGTCTTGTCCACGCAGGGATTCGGTGTTACCGTGAGAATCATCGTCGTTCGTTCCGATCGGTGTTCCCGCTAGAAACTGCTCTCAAAACGCGACAGCGCGCAGCCCGCCGCGCCGAGCACGCCGGAATCCGAACCCAGACCCGCCAGGACAATCTCGCAGCGCTTGGCCGGCACTTCAAAAGAATTCTCGAAAGCCACCTTCCGAATCGGGTTCAACAACAGGTCGCCGGCGGCAATCATGCCGCCGCAAAGCACCACCTTCTCGGGATTCTGATAATTGATGATGCTCGAAATACCGAGTCCGAGCCAGGTGGCCGTCTCTTCGATTACCCAGAGGGCGAACTCGTCGCCATCGGCGGCCGCCTGACTAATCATTTTGCCCGTCAGGCCGCCGAAGGAATCACCGCACATCTCCCGAAGAACCGACTTGCGGCCCGTTGAAAGCCCCTCGATCGCCGTGCGAACCATCCCCGTCACCGACCCATAGGTCTCCAGACAGCCATGGCTGCCGCAACCACAGGGACGGCCGTTCCGCTGCATCTTCAAGTGCCCCAGTTCCGCCGCCGTGCCGTCTTCGCCGCGCAGGAGCATGCCAAACATCACCACACCGCCCCCGACGCCGGTGCCCAGGGTGAGCAGGGCCATATTCTGAGTGCCCTGCCCGGCACCGAGCCAGAACTCGCCGTAGCAGGCCACATTCGCATCGTTTTCCACGTAGCACGGGACATTGAGACGGGAGCGCATGATCTCCGCCAGGGGAACATTCTTCCAGCCGGGCAGATTGGGAGGACTGAAGACCACGCCGGAGCGCCAGTCCATGGGACCGGGCGCGCCGATACCCACAGCCATCACCTGTTCGGGCGAAAGGTCGGACTGGGCCAGAAGATCGCGGACACTGGACTCGATGGCCTCGATAACCGCCTCCGGACCGCCCTCGGCGTTGGTCGGGCGCGAATCCTTGGCCAGGACCTGCTTGTCCCAGGACACCATGGCCGTTTTTACGTTCGTTCCGCCGAGATCCACACCGACGATGACTCTACTGCTCATAAAACCCCATCCTCCACGGGCGCCAAGCCCGAAATGTAGTAGACTATATTCTTAGAACGGACCGATTCAGTGTCGCTCGAAACGGTCGCGGGGGCATTTGGACCCCGGCGGCCTCCGGCCTCAACCGCGCTTCAGGACAACGTCGCCACGAAGGCCGAGGCCCTAGCCATCCGCTCCAGGCAGGCATCCCTGCCCAGCAGCTCCGCAAGCTCAAACAAGCCCGGACCGACCGATTTTCCGGTCAGCGCGAGACGGGCCGGATGAACCAGCTTGCCCATACCCACGCCCATGGATTCACCCAGATCGTGGAAGGCCTGTTTCAGCACATCTCGATTCCAGTCCGTCACCGATTCCAGGCATGACGTAAGTTGGGCCATGATCGCCGCCGCGTCTTCCGTGCGCCAGATCTTCTGAACCGGCTTGTCCTCATATTCCGTGATCTCATGGAAGAAGAAATCGCTCAGCTCGACAATCTGATTCAGCGTTGAGAGCTTCTCCCGGCATATCTCCGTGAGCGCGGCAAACCAGGCGTCGTCGCGCTGCGACGTATCGATACCGGCCCGCTGCAACACCGCCACCAGGCGGGACTGCAAAACGGCGGGCTCCAGGAGGCGGATGTGCTGGCCGTTGAGCCAGTCCAGTTTCTTGCGGTCAAAACGCGCGGCGGATTTCGTCCACCGCTCGGCCACAAAGGCCTCGGTCAGCTCCGCGATGGTAAACAGTTCGCGATTTTCCTCGGCCGGCGTCCACCCCAGCAGGGCCACATAGTTGATGAGCGCTTCAGGCAGATAGCCATCGTCGCGCCAGTCCAGCACATTGGCACCGTGCAGACGTTTGCTGAATTTCTTGCCCGCATCGTCCAGCACCATGGGCAGGTGGGCAAACTTCGGGCGCGGATAACCCAGAGCGTCAAAAAGCAGCACGTGGCGGGCGGCGTTCGTCAAATGGTCATCCCCCCGGATAACGTGGGTGATTTGCATCAACGCATCGTCCACCACCACCGCCAGATGAAAAATAGGATCGCCGTTGGCCTTGAGGATGACAAAATCATCCAGTTCCCGATTGTCCGTACGGACGTTGCCCTGCACCCAGTCTTCCACTACCGTCTGGCCCTCCGGCGTGCGAAATCGAAGCGCGTGAGACTCCGCCTTTCGCGAATCGGAGGTCGCCGCGTCCAGATCTCGGCAGGGGCACTTTTTCCGCGCCCGCTTCTCCGCCATGGCCGCCTCTCGCTCGGCGTCCAGCTCCTCTTTCGAGCAGAAGCAGCGATAGGCATGGCCGTCGGACAACAGCTTCATCGCGGCTTCCTGATGCAGCGCCTTGCGGTCAGACTGGCGATAGGGCCCCAAAGAACCTTTCGCGGGCTCATCACCGAAAGCGGGCCCTTCGTCCCAGTTGATGCCGAGCCATTTGAATCCTTCGCACATGGCCTGGACGAAGGTCTCATCGGTCCGTTCCGCGTCGGTGTCTTCCAGGCGCAACACGAAGGTGCCGCCGGACTTACGGGCAAAAAGCCAGTTGAACAGGGCCATCTTGGCCGTGCCGATGTGCAGGAAGCCGGAAGGGGAAGGCGCAATGCGGCAGCGAACGGTGCTCATGGGTACTCCAGAGGTTCAGGGTGTGAAGAATAGCGCCGGGATAATAACATACGCGGAGGTGGGTTTAGAATTCCGGTACGGTCCCGCCATGGCACAACTCAGGCCAGCCGCTCCCCGAGATCCTCGGGCGCGGAAAACTCAGCCCCGCCGTTTTATGACACCGAGCAGTCCACCCCGGCTTTTTGCACTGGAAGCGCCATTTCCCGTGGCGCTGCTGCTGGGAAGCAGGCCCTGACGCTCGGCGCGGAGTTCGGCCAGGGCGTTGTTGTTTCCTTCGGCAAAAATGGGGCTCGGATCCCGGCCGTTGAGGAGCAACTGGAGCCCCCGCAACACTTTGGAGAGATTTTCGGCGATGTTGGGGGATACCAGCACGCGATAACGGAGCCGCTGGGGTTTGGTGGCCTGAATGACGATGTCTCTTCCGTCTTCAAGGTGGATGCTCCCCTCCAGGAGGGATTCGTACTGGACATACCCCTTGGTGAGGTCGGCTTTCTTGACATAGATGCCGGTTTCGGTCAGCAGCAGGGTTTCCTCCCCCGCGATAAGCAGGGATGGGTGGAGCCCCGCCAGGACCCGATCCTCCGCCGCGATGCCAAAGAAATCATGAGCCCGGGCTTCCCGCTCCGGCGGGATATGGGGGTGCAGCAGGAGGACATTGGTCGACTGGTGGGCCCTGAGGTAGGCCATGAGCTGCTCCCTCGGAAATCGCGGCCCCCGTGTGTTAATCTGGGCCGCGCGGGGTGGCTCGCCGGGAACGGTAACTGGCATCTTGCACTGCGGGCAGGTTCCGGTCTGACCGGCATAGTCATCGGTTACGCTAAAGGCCTTTCCGCAGACGCAATTAAACGCAATGGTCATTCGCTCGCTCTCCAACTCGATACAGTGCGGGATTCCCGGGGCTCACTGCCGCTAACGGAGATAACTTTAGCACGAAAAAGTCCGGGGTGAGAAGTCTGGCGGCATGAAAACCACCACCGAACCTTTCGGAAGGCCCCCGGCGGTAACGCACCCCAGCCCCGCCCGAATAATTTTTCGACCCGGTGGTAAGTTAACCACATGTGTGCTAGACTGAAGCCGGTCAGCAAACCGGGGTCGAACCACTTGGGCAATTTTCCAACATTGAGGAGCAGGATGATCATGAAAGGGATGATCGGTTTTCTAAACGGCGCGCTTTGTCTGGGGATGTCGTGCCTGTTTTCGGGGTGTCTGGTGGAAATGTTGATGACGACGGCCGTCACGGCGGATATGGCGGCGCAGAACGCGGGCGAAGTTCAGGGCTCTTTTCACGACGCCCAGATCGATGTCGACATGACGCGGCTTCAAGAAGCGGTGGAGCTCTACGCGGCGGAGAAGGAGGCCCTTCCGGCGGATTTGTCGGCACTGGTACCGAACTATATTGACGCGGTCCCGCTCCGCCCGGACAAGAAACCCTACGGGTACAATCCGATCCTCGGGGAGGTCTACGAGTCCGCGGACGGCCCGGCCCCGGCGGATTACTTCACCATGCAGAACATCGAGACGGCCATCAACTCCTTCGGCACCAACACGGGGTACTATCCGCCAACCCTGGACGCGCTCTACCCCACCTATCTCCCCACGCTCCCCCGGACGGCGTCTGGAAAGCCTTTCAACTACGATAACCAGAACGGCCAGGTAACCCACCCGGACGAGGGAAAGCAGCACGGCCCGGCGGAGATTGCGGTGGATTCGAGCGCCACGGCGGCCTCGGAACCCGTAAAGCCGGTGAACGCGGTAGGCTCCCTGGAGAAAGGGGACCTCAAGGATTCCAACAGCCTGAACAAGGCGCTGGATCGCATGGGTTATTGAGATGGCGTCTTCGGGGCCCCCACGCCGATCCGCCGCGTTGCGCCGCCACAAAAAAATGGGTACACTTGCTGCCATTCAGGAGGTCGTGAATGGCCTCGAACCCGCTTGTCGTTGATGGTTTGGATTGAGGGAGACTGTGCATGTGGTATTACGCCCGTGGCGAGGAGCAAATCGGACCCGTTGAAGAAGGGGCCTTCCGCATCCTCGTAGATCAGCGGATTGTCGGGCCGTCGACGCTGGTGTGGCGTGAGGGCATGCCCTCGTGGGTTTCCTATCAGGAGATCGCGGGCACGGTGACCGACTGGGGAACGCCCTGTTCCGAGTGCGGGCGGCCCCACCTGGTCGAGGAATTGCTCGTTTTTGAGGGCAAGCGGGTCTGCGCCTCGTGCAAGGATATCTTCTTCCAGCGCATGCGCGAGGGTAATGTCGCCGCCGACGCCATGGTCCTGGCCAGTATAGGCAAGCGCTTTGGCGCCGTGGTGATTGATTCCATTCTGGTCAATGTCGTCGCGATCCCGATCATGTTCGGCGGCGTCGGCGCCATGGTGGCCAGCAGCGACGGGCGGCAGACTTCGGAAGATACGGCCGCGCTCATCATGTTCGGGCTCATGGGAATCATCGGTATCTGGGTGCTCTTCTACATGACCTGGTTCGTAGGCCGCTTCGGGGCCACGCCCGGAAAAATGCTCCTCGGCATCAAGATTGTGCGAAGCAACGGCGCCCCCGTGTCCTACCTGCGCGCATTCGCGCGCTTCTGGGCCCATCAGCTCTCCGGGAGCATCATGTACGTCGGCTATATCATGGCCCTTTTCGACGACCAGAAACGCGGTCTGCACGACCACATCTGCGACACACGAGTGATCGAAAAACGCTAACCCCCCCCCCGCATTTGCTCGAAATGCACGGAACGCCCCATGGCGTACCGTGCGTTTCTTTTTTCGGTCCACCCCGCGCGGATGTGAGATGCGCCCTTGTAACGCTGAAGAATCCTGGTGTTTCTTTCGGGGTCGAAGACCGGTCCGATTGTATCAGGCCGACCGGGGTGGCTCTGGCAAGCATTCTCAGACCGACAAATGGCCGGCTCAAGACCTCACCCGAAAATACGGTTTGTATGTGCCCGCCCCATGGAGTATGCTTGGGGCGTCCCTATGGCATCGAGCGCCGGGAGAGGTCCGGGTTAGAAGGAGGCTTAAAGCTGTGAGTCATTCCGTGGAAGATAGCGCCGTCGCACGCTGGAAGCGACTGGGCGACATGTTGATGGAAGGTGGACTGATTACCCGCGGGCAGCTCGAAGAGGGACTCGCGGAGAAGGACCGACAGAAATGCTTCCTCGGCCAGGCGCTGGTCCGGCTGGGTTACTTGAGCCAGGATGAACTTATCTCCTTCCTCGTGAAGCAGTGCAAGATCCCCCACATCAATCTGGTGGACTACAGCATCGACCCGCGGATTGTCCGCCTGCTCCCCAACGAACTCTGCCTGAAGTACAAGCTCCTGGCCATCGACAACCTGGGGACCATTCTCACCGTGGCGATGGTGAATCCGCTGGATCTTGACGCGCTGGAACAGGCGAGGGCGGCCTGTCCGGACTTGAAACTCAAGCCGATTCTCTGCACGCCGGAGCACTTTGAAACGGTGGCGAAACGACTATTGATTTCCGACGACGCCGAAAAGGCGTCCGCGCCGAAGTCCTACGGCCTGGCCGCCTTCGGACTCGGTCCCGCGCGCGTGGCGGCCAAGCCCCCCGCACCCGCAGAGACCACTCCGGAAAAGCCCTTGCCCCCGTCCGGCTTGCCTTGGGTGCGGGACGACTTCAATCTCCTGGTGCGGGACATGCTCGGCGAATTGCTCAGCATTTTCCAGAGCCCGGTGCACAGCGGGATGGACGGGTCGGGAAATCCGCTGACCAGCGCAATCAGCCAGCAACTGGAATTCTCCTTTACACTCAGTATCACCGGCGAGGTCTGCTATGTCAGCCCCGGCATCACGACCGTCCTGGGTTATAAGCCGGTGCATTTCCAGCAGGCTTTTCTCACGCTCCTCACGGATCACCCCGGCAATACGGTGCTGCGGCGCGCCATCATTCTCTGCCGCTCCGGACAGCACCCCACCCCCGTCGAAGCCGAGTTCCGCGCCGTGGACGGCACCCCAAAAATGCTTATCGTCGCCCTGATTCCGGTATATGACGCCAACCAGACGCTCGCAGCTATACAAGCCGTGGCGCGGGACATCTCCCGGCGCGAGCAGACGGAACAGCACGTGTTTCTGGCGGCGACGCACGACCCCCTGACGGGCTTGCACAATCGGCGAAGCTTTATGGCCCGCCTCGACGAAGCGCTCTGCCTCGCCGCCCGCCACAAGACGCCGGTAAGTCTGGGAATCGTCAATCTGGACAACTTTACCGAGCTGAACCAGGAGTTTGGCCATGCCGAGGGTGATCGCATCCTCATTTCCATGGGCAAATTGCTGCGGGAGACACTGCGGGGTGAGGATATCATCGCCCGTTCGGGCGGGGATGAATTCTGTGTGCTCATGCCCCAGGTGCTGCCCGATGCCGCGCGCAACGGGCTGGAGCGTTGCCATCAGGCGCTGAGCGGGACCGAGATCACCACCACCCACGGTCGCCCCTTGCGCCTTACCATTACCTCGGCGCTGGTATCCATTGGAAGTGAAGACCGCGCGGCCGCGCCCCTGCTGGAGCGGGTGCGGGCGATGGTCATGCAGGGTAAATCGGAAGGGGGAAACCGGGTGGTAACCAAGTCCGGCGCGGACTGACCCCGGGCCACAGGCCCTCGGGGGGCCATACCATTTGGAACGAGTGAGGACGGGGCTGCGCAAAGCACGTAGAAAATAGCGCTCTCGGGGTGCGTAAATTTGACTTTTCGCCCCCTCATTTCCTACAATGTGGTAAGTTTTAAAGGCAGCCCTATTCTTCAGGAATTTACGATGTCTACCGGTGCACCCAAAGTTAAAAATGAGATCTCCGAACTGGCGCTGCTCTTCGATATCAGCCGGATCCTGGATCGCAGCATGGACCTCCGCGACGAGCTCGGACCCGTGTTGAAATCGATTGCCAGGCACACGGGAATGCTCCGGGGAACGATTACCCTCGTCAACCGGGAGAACGGCGAGCTCTTTATCGAGGCGGCCCACGGACTGTCCGGCAAGGAACTGGAACGAGGGCGCTATAAGCCCGGCGAAGGCGTTGTCGGCAAAACCGTGCAAACCGGCCGCCCCGTCGTGGTGCCCCGTATTTCCGAAGAGCCCCTGTTCCTCAATCGCACCAATTCACGGGAAGACGCCCGCCCGGAAGATATCGCCTATATTTGCGTGCCCATCAAGATGGAGACGCAGGTGATCGGCGCGCTGAGCGCGGATCGCCTCTTTTCGGACACGGAAACCCTCGATGAAGATGTGCGCCTGATGACTATCATCGCCTCCATGATCGCCCAGGCGGTCCGGCTGCGTCAGGAGCATCAGGACGAGCGCAAGCGCCTCCTGGAAGAAAACTCCCGCCTCCAGAATGAACTTCAGGAGCGCTTCCGCCCCGCCAACATCATCGGCCGCTCCGGCGCCATGCAGGATGTATTCGATCTCATCGGCCAGGTGGCCAAGAGCGACGCCACGGTGCTGATTCGCGGGGAAAGCGGCGTCGGCAAGGAATTGGTGGCCCACGCGATTCACTACAACAGCCAGCGCGCCGCAAAGCCCTTTATTCGGGTGAATTGCGCCGCCCTGCCCGATTCGGTCATCGAAAGCGAACTCTTTGGTCACGAGAAGGGCGCCTTCACCGGCGCAACCCAGATGCGCCGCGGTCGTTTCGAACTGGCCCACGGCGGGACCATATTCCTGGATGAAATCGGTGATCTGGCCCCCCAGACCCAGGTGCGCCTTCTCCGGATCCTTCAGGAGCGGGAGTTTGAGCGGGTCGGTGGCCAGGAGACCCTGAAGGTGGATGTGCGCGTCATTGCGGCAACCAACCGGGAACTGGAAGTGATGATCGTGGATAAAAGCTTCCGCCAGGATCTGTACTACCGGCTCAATGTGTTCCCCATTCACATTCCACCGCTCCGGGAACGGCGCACCGACATCCTCGAACTGGCCAACTTCTTCGTGGAAAAGTACAGCAAGGCCAATCACAAATATGTTCGGCGCATTTCGACCCCGGCGATCGATATGCTCATGAGCTACCACTGGCCGGGCAACGTCCGCGAGCTGGAGAACTGTATCGAGCGAGCCGTTCTGCTCACCAATGACGATGTGGTCCACGGACATCACTTGCCCCCCACACTTCAGACGGCGGAGGCCTCCAACACGCCGATGAAGGGAACGCTGGAAGAGTGTATGGAGCGGGTGGAGCGGGAAATGATCATCGAGTCCCTCAAGACCGCGAAGGGCAACAAGGCCAAAGCGGCCCGGGAGCTCGGCATCACGGAACGGCTGATGGGGTTGCGCGTGGCGAAGTACGGGGTTGAGACAAAGCAGTTCAGAAACTGACAAAAGCCGACGCGCGAGGGGGCGGGAACATTCGGAAAGAGGAAATGTATTCCGAACGGGGTGAGCGTACCGCCATAAACCACAATATCTGGTGGTTTTTTCATTTTTCCCGCTCGAGACTACTTGACAAGGCTGCTGGAGTCTAGTAAACTGTTTACAAAACTGCTAGCTTTATGGTTTATACCCGCTAAAGTCTTTAACCACATCGACTCGATACACGGAGGCCAGATTCGTGAAACACCTGACCCGCATTACCCAATCGCAGCCGGCGAAGGCTGACGCACTGCAGGACTTCCTCTGCTTTACCGCCCAGGCCCTGAACTCCTTTCTCACGATCATCGGTGGCACCCTCCCCATCACATCGTTCATCGGTGAGAAGTGCCTGATCCCGGAAGGCAATGACTCAGGCAGCGACACCACCGTCTAGTATTTGTTGCGACATTCGTCGAGGACAGACCCCCGTTGGCGCCTGCATGGGCCACAACGGCGGCGTTACGACATCCCCAGAGGCATGTCAATGATTTACGCGCGAATGGCCGGGAATATTGTTGACAGATCCTCCGTGTTCACGCATAATATTAAGTATTGGATGATGGGCGTCGACGGGAGGCGCATCGCTGTTCTTTGACACCGCAACCTATTGCACTGCAATGCGATCACGATAAAAAGGTGGTAACCATGATGAATCAAACTGTTCGTAGGCTCCTGCTCCCTGGTGTCCTGGTCGGCGTGGGTATCGCGTTGAGCGGCTGCCCCGTTGCGGAGGGTGGCGCCGCATTTTTTGCGGATCGCGCGCTCGAATCCGCAGTGCGTGCGGAACTGGGCAAGCCCCTGGGATTCCTCTCCCAAGGGGACTTGCTGGACGTCACCGAGATCAACGCCGCCTCACTCAATATTCAGTCTCTGGACGGAATACAGGGTTGCAGAAACCTGACGGTGCTTGATCTGAGCGACAATCAGGTTCGCTCCATCACCGCCCTGGAGAACCTGGTTAACCTCCGGGTGCTGGATCTCGGCGGCAACAACGTGGGGCAGATCTCTGCCCTTTCCGGCCTCTTCCTTCTCGAAGAGTTGACCCTCTCCGGTCCCGCGATGGAAATTATCGATTGGTCCCCCCTCTCGGCTAACGCGACCAACGGCGGCCTCGGCGCCGGCGACGTGGTCGTTCTTCCCACGGCTACGACCCAGGACGGCGACGGCAATATTCTCGATTACTGGGAAGACGACTATCAGACGCTGCTGAACCTCGGGGTGGACGTACTCTTCGAAGATACTGAATCCCAACTTTAAGAAGTCCAAGGAGCGCCGGTCTCCAGATTGGGCATGACATGCACGGTGGCGCGGCCCGCATCCCAACCACGATGCGAACGAACAAACGGGTTATTGAGGTAGGCACTATGGCTGAATGGAAATCGCGTGTTGGGAAGCTGGCGCTGGTCCTGGCTGCAACCTTGATCGCGGGATGCCCCCCAGTTCTGGCTCCCCAGTTAAGCGCGACACCTGCCGCGGTGGACTTTGGCGCCGGCCAGACCACGCGGAATCTTTCCCTGGCCAATACGGGTGGCGGAACCCTCACCTGGACCGCACAGGAAGTTACCCGCGCAGACAGCGAGTCCCCGTGGGTTGCCGCGGAGATCCCCTGGCTGAGCCTCAGCACCACCGAAGGCGCGATCGGCAGTGATTTGGAGAATGTGACTCTGACGGCATCGCGCGACGGACTGGACGCTGGCCTGATCACCAACACAGGCGTGCAGATCACCAGCAACGGGGGCACCACCACCGTACCGGTATCGCTGACGGTGGAAGCCGCCCTGAACGTCTCCCCGCTGCAGATTTCCCTCTCCTCGACCGATACGACGGGCAGCTTCACGATCAGCAACAGTGGCAATGTTCCCCTGAGCTGGAGCACCCAGTACCTCCCCGACCCCGACGATGTGGACAGCGCGATCCCCTTCCCCAATTCCTTCACGGTCAGCCCGGGCAACGGCACCAATCAGGCGCTGGCCAGCGCCTCCGTCAGCCTCACTTTCCCGGCGGGCCAGACAAGCTTTGGCGTACTCGTCACCTCCACTTCCGGACGCGCGACGGTACGCTTTAACGTGGGGGCGTCCCTCAGCGGGCTGATCGTCAATCCCGCGATCCTTCGCGTTTCGAAGGCCGAGGGGGCAGCGGCCGAGAATGGCCAGCCCACATCCACGCTGACTCTCGAAAACGACAGCACGCTCCCGATCAGTTGGACGATCAGCCTGGCGGACCGCCTGGATCGCAATACCCCGCCGCCTCTCGCCGCGACACCTATCCTTGGGACCACCGCAGTCGGCGCGACCAGCGAAGTTTCGGTCCGCATCACCGACCCCGCCAAAGCCGTTGTGGGCGAGGGCCGCTACGAACTCACGGTGCGCTCCGGGGACTCGTTTCAGGTTGTGCCCGTGGTGATCGATGTGTTGCCCGTGCCCGATATCGCGTTGTCCTTTCCGCCGGATACGGTCAATCTGCAGCCGCCCGTTGTCGAACAGACGCTACTGGATTTCGGCAAGGAAACGATTCAACAGCAGTTCTGGGTAGTCAACGTCGGCAATGTGAATTCCGAGTTGTTCTTCGACATCATCCACGACGATCAGGACTCCAGCAGCCCCCTTATTGCCTCTATTGCGCCATCGCGGGGCGATACCAATGGCGCGGATCAGGACTTCTTCCTGCTTGATCAGCAATTGTGGGCCGACGGCGTGCCGATTACGGTGACCATCGACCGCAGCAAGCTGGTCGAGGATGTTGAGACACGGACGATCTCCGTCCGCGCCTTCGACAGCAATTTTGTCAATCGCCTGGCGACGGTGGAAGTTGCCACCATCGACATCCGCGTCGAGAAGCAGCCCCTGACCGTAACGGGCGCTTTGAATCGCAGCCGTCCCCCGAACATCATGCGCTATGTGTTCAGCAATCGAAACGATCTGGGCCAGATCGTCCCCCTCCAGACGACCGAGGAGCGGTCACGTCTTTCCTATGCGATTTTCGAGGACGAAGTCCCGCTGGATCTGAATGAAACAAGCCAGTTTCTGACCTATGACTATCGCGGAAACGTGGTGCTGATGCTGGACTACACGAGCAGCATGTACAACGCCGGCACCACCGGCGAAGAGCCCCTGGAGAAGGGCGAGGCGGTTGCCCTGATGCGCGAAGCCGCGGCGGCATTCATCGCCGACCTCCCCCCCAACTTCAAACTTCAGCTCATGTATTTCAGTGATCGCTCCCCTGAAAACCGAATTATCCAGCCATTCACTTCCGACAAGGCCCTACTCAAGTCGGCGCTGGAACGCTTCAACCTGACGCCCGCCCAGTTCGGCTCCTCCGACATCAACGAAGCCCTGGTGAACGCCATGGATAGTCTGGTTGCCGAAGATCCCCTGGACACGCTGCCGCTCGACGATGCGGATGTGCGGGCAATCGTCTACATCACTGATGGCGAAGACAATGTTTCGGGCGTGGCGCTCAGCGAAGTGGAAAGCGAAGCGGAAGACTCTCACACCCGCCTGTTTCCCGTGGCCTACAGCCCAAATGGCGACCCCGTCAATCTTGCCGACCTGATCACAGTATCCCAGTCCTCCGGCGGTTTCCTGTACAACGCCGGCGATGTCCGGGACCTCCGCGATGTTCTGGGAACCGGAAGCAACATGGAATTGTCGCCCCAGTCGTCCTCCACGGGCGACGAGGCCCGCTTCACGATTCGCAATCTGAGTGGTCAGGCGATTTTCTTCGACGTGTCCGAAGATGGCAATTCACCCTGGCTCGGCGCCCTCAGCGAAACCAGCGGGGTAATTGAAGGCAATGCCAGCAAGACGATCGCCGTCGAACTGAACACGGGCGGGATCGCCCCCGGCACCACGGTTCGCGGCGCGCTCAACGTCACCGCGGGCGACGGCAACGGTACGGTCGGGGTTCAGTTCACGGCCGTTTCCGACACCACCGCGAACAGTATCTCCACCTTTGTGCAGGATGAACCCGGCACAATCTGGGAAGAGCTCAACAATCAGGCCGTGGTCACGTACATCACGCCTAAAGAAGAAGCCTTTGCCTATCTCCTGTCCGGGCGGCACACCCTCCCCGACAATCGCGTGATCGAGGGGGCCTTCGAACGGGACGGCGTATTCCTTATCGGCGATCCCCGAGTGGGCCAGGTCACTTTGAAGACCGCCGGCATTCAGGAGGACCTGACCACCATCGATCCCGACGAGCGCTTCCGTGCCGATGTTTACGTGTACGCGGACTATATCCCCCGCAATACGACCTCTTTCTCGTTCCGCTTCCATCTTGAAGCCCCGGGCGACGTCCCGCCCGCCGCTGTCGCCCTTCTCGATGACATCGAGATGAGCGTCGAACTCGCCGACGACGGAATCCTCGCGGACGATGGTGAAGGCACCTCGGACTGGCGCCTCATAACCGGCGACGGCGACGGTCGCTACCGCGCCGTCACGGACGAAGAGAACTACCTGCCCGTGGGCGCTTTCGGCAACCTCCTCAAGATTACCCTGACGAATCTTGACGAGTACGTTGCCGCCTTCGGCGGTGGCGCGCGCCAGCCGGCCCTTCAGGTCGCGATGCGCATGGACAATCAAATCTATGTTTCGCCACAGTCGGAACGTCAGCCTTCGGGAACGAATTACTTCCTCTTCCCCGGCGGCCCCGCCAACGCGGAGCGTCTCCTCACGGTGGAACTCGGACTCACCGATCTGGCGCCGCCCGCACAGGACGTGACGCTACTTGCTGGTCTTCCCGGCTTCGATCCCGAGCTGCCCGGCGCCTTTGACACGGACGCCGACAGTTTCCCTGACTTCAACGATCCGAGCCCGCTGGACGACGAGGTTCCCGGCGCTTTCGTAATACCAAGTCCCTTTGAAGTTGATGGCGATGTGACCGAATTCACTTTGACGATCCGCAACGACACGCTGGATCGCTTCAACTGGACGCTGGCGCCGGCCTCACTGCCGGCCTGGCTTCCCCTCGAAGACATACGTTACGGTGCCGCGGAAGGCACCGAGCCACGCAGCACCCTGCTTCCCGGCGAGTCCGAGACGATTCACTTCACGGTGGACCGTACGGGCCAGACGCCGGGCTCCACGGCCTCTGCACTCGTAGAGTTCAGCATCAGCAATAGTGAATACGCGTTCTTTGTACCGGAAAATGTACCCATTACCCTGGTGACGAACCCGTAACCGAGGCCGGATTGGCAAGGTGGCGATACGAATGAGTCATTACGATGATAAGGAGTTTGGGATGCTACGCTCGCTGCGCTGCATAGCCTTGGTTGGTCTTCTGGCGACCATGATTACACTGTCGGGCTGTCCGGTTACGACACCCGATTTGTCTGTTACCCCACTCGCCTTGAACTTCGGCGCGAACGAGAACACGAAGACGCTCCGCATCCAGAATCAGGGGGGGGGCACACTCGACTGGGAAGTGGCCGTCGCCGAAGGCGCGCCCTGGCTGACCCTCGAAGCGGTTTCCGGAACCAAGCAGGCCCAGATCGTCGAAGGGCAGTCCACCACCGAAGTCGACACCATCCAACTGACGGTAAATCGCACCATACTTGCCGAGTCCACCTCGCGCAACGCCAGTGTTGTGGTTACGTCGAATGCGGGAAATCAGACCATCGGGGTCACCGTCACCGAGGGCGGCGCGGCCGTGCTTCAGATCGCCCCCACCACCCTTTCCTTCGGCTCCGCGACAAACGCGATGGACGTGGTAATCGGCAATGCGGGCTTCGAGGCCCTTTCTTGGTCGCTCGCCATCCCCGAAGACGCGCCCTGGCTCACGGCTTCCCTGCGTCAGAACTCGAACCTGCAGAACGGCGGCGCCGATTCCATCACCTTTACCGTGGACCGCGCGGGACTTCCCGGCGGCAACTACACCACGCAGGTTCCGGTGACCTCCAACGGCGGCAACGGCACGATCACCGTGACCATGTCGGTCCCGCCGCTCTCCGTTTCCACCGATCTCATCGATTTCGGCACGCTGACGCAGACTGCAAATCGGAGCTTCACCATCACGAATCCCTCCGACGACGTGGTGGGCGTGTCGTTTGCCGTGGCGCACCCGGGAACGGACATCGCCTGGTTCGCCCTCACGAATCCGGTCTCCCTTATCGATCCGCTGGATTCCGCGACGATCCAGGTGGCGGCGAATCCCGCGGGACTCGCCCCCGGCATTTACACCGGGTCCATAACGGTCTCCTCCGCGGCCCTGAATTTCAACCATGTGATCACCGTCCGACTCGAAGTCCCCGGTATATCGGTCTCCCCCGAGCTCGTTGAATTTGGCGAGATAACGGAGACCGCCACGGGCGGCTTCACCTTGGAAAACCTCACCGCGAATGCCCTCCCCTTCACAATTACCGTGCCTTCCGGTAACCCCTGGCTTGAAATCAGCCCCGCATCCGGTACGCTGACCAACACCCAGGCCGTCACCGTAACGGCCAATCCGGAAGAGGCCGATGCGGGCAGCTACGAAGTGGACGTTACCATTCGCTTCGGAGATGCGACCAGCAATCTCACCGAAACCGTGACGATCACCATGAGCCGCCCCGAGCCCGCACGTCTTGAAGCGTCGCCCAAGACCATATTCTTCGGCACGTCCCTCATTGAGCGCCGCGTGGCCATCTGGAACGTGGGCATCGGGACGGTGGATTGGGAAATCGATTCAAGCGCCTTCCCCGCCTGGCTGGCCTTGACGCCGGTCGACGGCGACGATATCGCCTCGGGCACGGTCAGCGGCGACACCACCGACGAAGTCGTGTTGCGCGTTGATCGCGGACAGGTTCCCGACGGGGTCTTTGAAGTGGCCCACGATTTTGAAATCGTTGCCTCCGGCGATGCCACCAACCGGATCACGATCAGCTTGAATGTAGCCGTCGCGCAGGTGCCCGAATTCGTCATTGAGGCGGACTCGGTCGATGATCGCGGGGTGAGCACCCTGGTCGTCCCGGCCGATGTCGTGTCTCGCACCTTTGTCATCCGCAATGAGGGTACGGGGGTATTAACGTGGAGCTTTGGCGAGCTTCCGGAATGGGTGGACTCCATCTCCCCTTCCCAGGGCAGCCTCGACTCCAACGTCCAACAGACGGTCACCTTGACGGTGGACCGCACCGGGCTGGTGACGCCCGGCGTGCAGGCCTTCCTCGACATCGCAACGAACGATCCCGACACCGCCGTGGCCCAGCTTGACGTGGCGGTATCTGTGCCGCCGGTCATTCTCATCGGGACCGACCGGGACGCCCTCGGCTTCCAGTCGGATGAGAATGCGAAGATTCTCTCCATCGCGAATATTGGCGATGCGGGCACCATCCTGAATTATCAGGCCGTCACCAACGAAGACTGGCTCTCCATCTCCCCCTCCACGGGCACGAGCGAAGGCACCAGTTCTCCCATCAAGGATTTCCAGGAGCATAGCGTCACGGTTGACCGCTCCCGTCTGGACGGCGCGGGTTCATCGGCCCGCATCATCATCTCCGCCTTCATTATCGAAGACGGCGTGGCGGTTCCGGATCCCTCGGTGCCCCAGGTTGAAGTTACCGTCACGGTGGAGGCGTCGCCCCTGACCATCGAATCCGCCCTTCCCGGCACCCGGGTCCCCTCCCTTGTTCGGAATGTCCTGATGTTGCGTAATGTGCGCGCCGAATCCATCCCGATTCCGAATAGCCGCCTGGAGGACATCGGAAATCTCTTCCGCATTTCGGAAACCGAAATTCCCCTTGAACTTTCCGAAACGAACCAGTTCCTGAAAAAGGATTACACCGCCAATATTCTGGTGCTTCTCGACTTCTCCGGCAGTATGCTCGAAGCCGCCAACACCGTACTCGCAGACGGACAGCTCGGTGATCCCGGCGCCCTGACCGAAGATGCGCTGAAGACCGTCTATCTGCGCTGTATCCCCGAACTCCTCGACGAACTTCCCGCCCACTACCGCGTCGGACTGGGGGTCTTCAATGACCACGCTCTGCCCGAAGGCGGCGTCGTTCGAATCATTACGGACAATGACGGCGAGCCGGACTTTACCCGGGACAAGGCCGTGCTGGCGAACCGACTCAATTCGATCAATGTGGATGACAACGGCGCCACGGACCTCCTCCCCGCGCTGGAATCGGGTTCGACCATCCTCCAGGAGCAGGATTCCAACGACAACCTCCGCCCCTTCGACGAAGCGGACGTGAAAGGGCTCATCGTATTTACCGACGGTCGCGACACCAGCCTGAGCCGGGTCACGGAGACCGCGAACATCATCAGCGCCCAGCGCGTTCGACTCTTCCTGGTCGGCTGGGGGCAGAAGGTGGAAGCGGACCCCATGCTCCGTCTCTCGTCCACGACCGGCGGCCACTACTATTCCACCGATGCCCGGTCCACGGGGCAGCTTGATCCCTTCGGCGTGCCGATCCGGGTGCCTCTGGTTTCCGAGCTTACCGACATCTGCTCCCTCGACGGCGCGGACGAGTGCGATGAGTCCCTGCCGAACGATCTCAACTCTCAGGTGGTCCTGAGCTACACGACCCTGAACCAGCAGCCCAGTGTGGTCGTCGCGGCCGACATCACCTTCAATGATCCGAACGACCAGAATACGACGTGTCTTCCCGAGCAGGGCGACATCAGCGCGGGTGTGGAATATCGCCAGCAGGACTTCTCCACCATCGCGGGCGATGTTCGCCTTGGCCAGATTTCCTTGCGCACCGAAGGCATCTCCGGCGGCGAAGCCACCGTGTTTGTTCGCGCGGATTACATGCCGCGCAATATCACGGAATTGCAGTTCGAGATGTCCGTAACCAGTCTGGAGACGCCCACCCTCAGCGTAAGCCGCGTCGCCCAGACCTCCGGAGGCCTGATTTCCGACTGGAATCTCGTAGAGGCCCCGGCAGGCACCTACACGTTGAGCTCCCCCGACGGCGAGCCGATCCGATTCTCGGACTTTGGCGACCTGCTGGCTGTCCGGGTGACCAATGTCACCCAGGCCTTTACACTCAACTTCGAAGTTACCAGCCCCATCTATACCTCCGGTAACTTCGAGACCAAATACTTCACCCATCCTGACAGCATCATCGTTGCCGGCGGCCCCTTCCTCGGCACGTCCTTCCCTGCGGCCTTCTTCGATTCGCGCCCGGCGCCCCTGGATGTCGACGGAGAGTTCGTCGTGGTGGCCGACGGCAATACCGACCAGGTCGAGATCGATATCTTTAATCTGGGCGGTGGACACGTCGCACCCGGCTCGACGCCCGATCCCATTACCGGTGAATTCAGCTCGGAAGGACTGGTAAACGTCGGCCTGTTCTGGGAAGCGACCATCGGCTCCGATTCGAACTTCCTGAGCTTCGAAGAGAACACGCAGCAGTCCGGGTTCGTCACCTCCTCTTTCGCACCCTCGACCATGTTCGTCAATCTGGATCGCGCATCGGTACCGCCGGGACTTCGCGAAGGCGAACTCTTTATCACCTACGGCTCCGGCTCGGTAAATGCCAGCGGCACGCTGGATCCCCTCAAGATTCGCTACACGATCGAGAACCCCGAGTTCCTGATCACATCGCAGGACTTGATATCCGGCGAGCAGATTCCGGTGGACTTCATCTCCTTCGGCTTCACGCCGGACAGCCAGGAAATCCGCGTGCGCAATGTCGGCCAGAGCACCCTGATCTGGGAGACGAACGCGGCGGCCTTCCCGACGTGGCTCGAGTTGAGCGACATCGTAGGCGCGGCGGGTCCGGACCAGGAATCCGTCGTGGTGATCAATATCATCCGCGAATTTGTACCGGAGGGCGAGTCCGAGTTCGATATCGTGTTTACCTCCGATTTTGCCGATCCGATCACGTTGCGGGTGGGTGTGGAAGGTCTTCCCGATCCCTGATACGGGGTCCGGCTCACATGAATGTTCCGGTGCCCGCTCCTCTTCAAGGAGCGGGCACCATTTCTTTGTTGCGAAACTTGCCCAATCAATCCATAGTTCGGGTATAATGTTGGCGTCGTCAACGAGAGCAAGGTGGCAATCACCGAGGAGCACCCACTTGAACCCAACCCTGGTAAATGGACTTGTGGCCGTGCTTGCCCTGATCACCGTTTACGGGATCTGGATCGGTGTCCACCTCCTCGCCCGATACCGCATGGGCGACCGCCAGATTGGCTGTCGGGGCCCGATGACGGATGACTTCGGCAACGAAATTTGTTGCCACACCGGTGAGCCCTGCCGCCGCGACGACGCGTGCGAATCGGGGGGGGCGTCGGGGCGTTCATGCTCCTGACGGACGACCTACAATAAACTTGCACCTTCGAATCAAATTGCTATAATACCGTCCCGAATTCAGAGTAGTATCGGGACGTGCACAACCGAGAAAGGAATGGCGCCGATGCCGTTGAAATACTATTGTCCGAAATGTGAAAAGCGCTTTATAGACTGGGGCGCGGAGAAGCTGGGCTTCAAATGCCCCACCTGCGTCGGCGAAACTCTTTTCCGTGTCGGAACCCATCCCGATGGTGAAGATGGCGCTCCCTCCCTGTCCAAGGGTGCGGCGAAGCGCAAGCTCAAGCCGAAGGTCAAGGCCAAGTCCGAAGTGAAGTCCGAATTTGGCGACGATATCGATCTGGGGGATTCCTTTGCCATCGAAGGGGATGTTGACGGCCTCGATGTGGACGTGGTGCTGGACGAGGATGACGAAGAAGGCGTCATTGGAGACAGCCTGCTTATCGACGAAGACTGACGCATCCCGATCGTGAATTCGCGATACCCTGGCCCGGCGGCCCGACCGCCGGGCCATTCTAATTGCGCCAATTCGCAGTCTCAGGTGCGATCAAAGTGCACCGCGTCGAAGCGATACTCCACCTTGAGCCAGGGAAGCTCCGGAGCCAGCGTGTCCCGGATGAATCCCTCGAATGACGCCCCTTCGGAGAGACTCACCGAGACCAATCGCTCCTCGACCGGCAGCTTCTCCAGCCGGGTCCCGAAGGTAACCGGCACCCCAAAAAGTATGCCGGCGGATCGCAGGGTATTGAGCAGGTCCTGGCGCAAGAAATTTACCGACTTCTCCCTGAGGGGCGCGGACAATTTCTTGATCAAGTCGGGGGAGACTTTGACCGCCTGCAACACCTGCGATGTATCCCCTTTCTCCGCGGGTTCCTGCCGGGCTTCTTGGGGCTCACTGGAAGGGCGCTCGCCATAGGCCACGGAGACCACCTGGCGGGCCGGTATCTCCAGTGGTTCGACGGCGGGAAGGACTTCAAGCACCAGCTTGAAGGGTGTGGTCCTGACGATCTTGACGCCACGCAGCACCCTGCCGGACTTCAGGGTGATCCGGTCATCGTTCCGTGCCTCCGTACGTGGCGGCGCGGCGTCTTCGGCGCCGACCGTCTGCGCGCCCACAGAGAGCGTGTCGAGCAGGAGAGCAACGAGAACCATGCAACCGAGTGCGCGCATTCGATGTTGTCCCTCCTGTCCTTACTCCATTTTACGGGGATGTCCGGGGGCAGTCAAGGCGTGCCGGAGCTTGTAAATGTGCGCGGAGGGGGCTAGAATGCCGACGGATGGCGAAGGTGGTGTGTTCTTGAATTCAACGTGCGTAGTGCTTATCCGGAGGCGTTCCGTGTCCACCATACTTGTTGCGACCATCGACAGCCAGGCTTTCGAGTCCCTTTCCAGTGAGATCCAGGGCGAGGGGCATGATGTTCTGTGGGCGGGCGACGGCAAAGAAGCGTGCGACCTCGCACCCGGCGCGGAGTTGGTCTTCGTAGACGCCGCATTGCCCATTTTCGACGGTTTTGAGGTGGCGACCCTCCTGCGCGGCGATCCGGATGTCCCTCGGGACCTCCCCATCCTGCTGCTGGCCGACGATGCCGCCGAGCCCCACCTCTTCGAGCGAGCCGGCTTTACCGGTCAATTTCGGAAGTCCCACAGCTACTGCGATGTGCGGGAACTGCTTTCGACCCACCTTCGCGCGGCCCCGTCCCCCGAATAAAGCGGGAGCAGCGCTCACGGACCAAAATTGCGGGTGACCAGTGCCTTGCCCGAAAGCAGGCGGCCCATCTGCAGGCGCGCTTCCGCCAGCCGTGACCGGACCAGTTCAACCTGGGGACCGTCCTGGACGGAGGCGGGTAGCTCGGTCCAGCCGGGGCGAACATGCTCCGGCGGCGTCAATTTCTTTTCGGCAACATCCCGCCAGTAGCGTATAAGATATTCATAGTCTTCCAGCCCGTCGAGCAGATGGAGCATGGCAACGGTGGGATAGATCCCCCCCTGCTCCGTGGCAATGAGTTTTGTGCCTCCGTTTGCCGGCTCGGGCGTTAGTTCCGCGCCGAGTATCCCCCGGAAGTTGCGCTGCCAGCAAAACCAGGGGAGCAAGCGCCACGCGGCGCCCCGAACTTTGGATTCGAGCCAGATATTCTTCCCGGTTCGAAGGTTCAGCCAGGGCACGACGGGCTCGATAGCGATATTCTCTACCGTCCGCCCATCCTGATTGAAGAGGATTTCCGCAATTTCTATCGTAGGGGACTGTCCTGGTTCAAAGCGGATGCGGATCTCCTTGCAGTCTCGGGGGTGCTTGAACACGCCCAGGCTTATCCCGTTCTCACCCTCGCTCAAAAAATTGCTCTCCTCCCAGCGGACCGTCGCCGCCGTGAAGGCACCGGGATTATAGGCGGTCTCGACATCCATCGTGGCATGACCAGCGTCGTTTGGCCAGAGTACCGCGATTTGCTCCAGATGAATTGCCGATTCGAATGCGATTTCCAGGACGCACACATCGCCCCTTTCCAGCGCTCCAACGCGCCAGTTGCTGTATTCGCAACCGTCCAGGGCATCGCCGGGCTCCGTCAGAAAGGTACCCGTTTCTTCCAGCGTGCCGGGCGAGCCCGTGATGGAACTGTATGCCGGATGGCGATAACGAACGGTCGACAGGCCCCGCTGAAGCAGCGATATGGCGGCGGGCGCTGTGGCCGAGGGCAGCGCCCACACGTCCGTGTAGCGCTCGAAATACGGGTGCAGGGGCCCGGGGAGCAGCCGGGTCGCGAATTCGTCGGCGCGGGCGATACGGGCCAGCGCCTGCCGCCGCTCGGGCCATGCGTCACGGGCGGGCATGACGTCCGGTATGAGCACCGTCGGCTTAGTCCAGCCGAGGTCATACAGGCTCGTCATGATATTGGAGAGCAGTAGTTGCAGGGGATCCTGGGGGTTGTTGCCCACCGGGGGAGGCCAGCCCGCCAGGAGTTCGCCCGGTCGCCCCCCAATTTCGATGGCGGGGAGATGGGCCGTTCGGACGGCGTAGGCCAGGTGGGCCTTGATCACGTCGAGATCGCGGTAGTCGTAAAACATTTCACCGGGCGGATGGCGCTGGGGCCAAACGGCAAATCCGGCCCGCAGCCCCGCCAGCGTGTCGTAGAAGGCAACCCAGTCATCGAGCTCCTCCGTCAATCCGGCGCTCCGGCGGATGGCCTCGCGGTCAAGGCCAAACAGCACGGGCAATGAAGACTCGTCTGGAATAATGAAGTCGAACACTTCCATCCGCACGGCGGCCCGCTCCGAATGGCCGCTATCGAACACTGCGCGAAGATTGCCACTGAAAGCGCCGGCCGGGGCGGTCTCGGCCAGTTTGACGGACACCAGAAGATCGAGCGACGCCTGGGGGGCGAGCGCGACGGGATCGATGAGGGGGGTCAGGGCCTCAGCACCGGGCAGGGCGACTGCCGGATCGGGTGTAACGATATACGCGGTCGCGAGGCCCTCCAGAGCGCCGTTCCAGGCCAGATCCAGGGACTGGAGGGTACGTGCGACCCCATCGTTCACCACACGAACATAGAAGGACTCCTGTTCATTTGCGGCGGCGGCCAGGGAGATACTGTGGACATCGCTGTTTTCACCGGGCGGCATGGGGGCGTCCAGTGAAGATAGATGGAGTTCCGGCGCACCCAGGACGAGGCCGAGGGCAACTACTGAGAGAGCAAGGCTGGTCATGGCGTGAGTTTAACGCGCCCGAAACGATGAAACAAGGGGGCCGGAAAGTGTTGTCGGAACTCTTTAGAAATGTCCCCATCCTTAACTCAATGAAAATGTCCCCTCCGCGTTTTGCTTTGCCATGAT
>JAEUWI010000063.1 GCA_016791475.1 Candidatus Hydrogenedentota bacterium | reverse complement strand
TTGACAGTTGACAGTTGACAGTTGACAGTTGACAGTTGACAGTTGACAGTTGACAGTTGACAGTTGACAGTTGACAGCGACCCCATAAGACCCATAAGACCCATAAGACCCATAAGACCCATAAGACCCATCCCCTCCTCGCTGTCAACTGTCAACTGCGCTGGTATGAAAGACGTTCTCCTGAGAATCTATACGGACTACGCTGGAGCGGCACGAGGCGGACCCGCCGCGCTCAAGGCGTATCAAAAACGCCGCCCGGTGTGATATAACGAAGCAGGTGGTCGGCCCGGCCGCCGAAGGCATGCGTGACTTCAAAGGAGACTTACATGTTGATTGCCCCATTCTGGACCAGAACGCCCGCCCTTGCGCGTCGCGCCGCGCTGGCGCTTGCCGCCGCTGTACTGCTGGCCCAGCCCCACTTGGCCTTCGCCCAGGACGCGCCAGCACCTGCCCAGGACCCCATCGCCGCGCTGAAAAACCTCGGTAATGCCTTCGCCGATATCACCGACAAGACCTCGCCCGCCGTGGTTTTTATCCGCTATGAAAAGCGGCTCAGCAATCAGGCCCTGGGCTTTGGACAGAATGGTCAGATTCCGGACGATTTCTTTGAGCGCTTCTTCGGAATTCCGGGGCAACCCGCGCCCGAACTGCGCCAGGCGCCGCCGCAAGAGGACCCGGAGAATACGCCCCCCGTTCCCGTGGGCCAGGGCAGTGGCTTCATTATCAGTTCGGATGGCCATATCATCACGAACCACCACGTGGTGGATGGCGCCGATAACATTGCCGTCCAGTTGGACGATGGGCGTGAATTCGACGCCACCATCGTCGGCACGGACGCGGAAACCGAGATTGCGGTGATCAAGATCGATGCCACCGACCTTCCCACCATCAGCTTGGGCGACTCCGACGCCCTGCGGGTGGGCGAATGGGTACTGGCCATTGGCAACCCCTTCGGCCTGAGCCACAGCGTCACCGCCGGTATCGTCAGCGCCCGGGGCCGCAGTGATGTAGGCCTGCGCGAAGGCGGGCTCATCGCAGACTTCATTCAGACCGACGCCGCCATTAACCCCGGAAACTCGGGCGGCCCGCTGCTCAACCTGGACGGCCAGGTGGTCGGTCTGAACACCGCCATCCTCAGCCGGAGCGGCGGCTACATGGGTATCGGCTTCGCCATTCCCATCAACATGGTCAAATATGTATCCGAACAGTTAATCGCCAACGGCAAAGTGACCCGTGGGTTCCTGGGCGTCCAGATTCAGGATTTCGACGCTGAAATGTCCAACTTCTTTGAAGGCGTGGATCAGGGCGTTCTCGTGGGCGATGTCATTGAAGGCACACCCGCCGCCGAAGCGGACATCCACCGCGAGGACGTCATCATCGCCCTGAATGGCCAGCCCGTAAAGACGGCGGACTCTTTCAAGAGCCGGGTGTCGATTATCCCCCCCGGACAGGCCGCCGAATTGACCATCATGCGAAACGGCGAAAAAATCGTCAAGAGCGTGACCGTCGCGGCGCGCCCCGACAATCTCGAAGCCGGCGCCGCCGCCGTGGAGAAAGGCGTCAGCAAGAGCGACTCTCTGGGCATTTCCGTGCAGGATCTTACGCCTGAACTGCTGGAGCGCTTCGGCTTCGAGGGCATGGAAGGCGTCCTGATTACGGAAGTGACGCCCAACTCTCCCGCGTCCCTGACCGGCCTCATCGAAGGCATGCTGGTCCAGGAAGTGAACCGCAAGCCCGTGAAGAACGTGGAAGAGTTCAATGCCGCGCTGGAAGAAAACACCAGCGAGCGCGCCGTCCTCCTTCGCGTCCGTGAGAAGGACGTATCCCGCTACGTGACGATAAAAATCAACCGTTAGACTTCGCGGAACAAGCCCCCATCGAGCGCCCCCGGAAATTCCGGGGGCGTTTTTTTTGTACATTGACGCCACAACAATTTCCGTCTATAATGCAATCAGATTGCATATTGGACGAAATTCTATGTACACCCCAAGATCCCTTGATGCATTCCTGAACAAGGCCAGCGGGCTCTTTCCGGTAGTGCTCGTCACCGGCGCCCGGCAGGTTGGCAAAACCACGCTGCTGCGACACGCCGCCGGACAGATCCGGCGCTACGTCACGCTGGACGACCCTTTGCTGCTGCGGCTGGCACAGGAAGAACCCGCCCTGTTCGTCCAGCGTTTTCCGCCACCGGTGCTCATCGACGAAATCCAGTACGCTCCCGGGCTCCTGCCCCACATCAAGATGGCGGCAGACGAACTGGGAAAGCCCGGCCTGTTCTGGCTCACGGGCTCGCAACAGTTTCACCTGATGAAAGGCGTGTCGGAGTCCCTGGCGGGGCGGGTAGGTACGATGCAACTGCTGGGCCTGTCACGGCGGGAGCTTACCGGAAAGGATGTGGACGCTGCGCCCTTCCTTCCGGGCGCGATGGAATCGAAAGATCCCGGTGCCGCGCTAACGCTCTCCGCGCTCTATCAACTCATCTGGCGTGGCTCCTATCCCGCCGTAGCATTGAATCCCGCCATGGAAAAGGAACTGTTCTATCGATCCTATCTGCAATCCTACCTTCAGCGAGACGTGCGCGACCTCGCGCAGGTTGGAGACGAAATGGCCTTTCTCCGTTTCCTTCGCGCCGCGGCGGCCCGTTCCGCCCAGTTGCTGAATATGGCGGACCTTGCGCGGGATGCCGACGTCGCGCCAAATACGGCGAAGCGTTGGCTTTCCATCTTGCAGACTTCGGGGATCGTCTATCTGTTGCCGCCCTGGCACAGCAACCGCACGTCGCGCCTCGTCAAGACGCCAAAACTCTACTTCCTCGATACCGGACTGTGTACCTATCTGACCGAGTGGTCCAGCCCGGAAACACTGGAGGCCGGGGCCCTCTCCGGCGCGATTCTGGAAACCTGGGTCGTAACGGAATTGCTCAAGAGTTATTGGCACAACGGTCGACATGCGCCCTTCTCGTTCTATCGGGACAAAGAACAAAAGGAAATCGACCTGCTGATAGAGCAGGATGGCGTCCTTTATCCGATCGAAATCAAGAAGTCAGCCAACCCATCGCCGAAGGCGGTCGGCAGCTTCAAGACGCTAGGGAAGTGCGGCGTGTCCGTCGGGCGTGGCGCGCTCCTGTGTCTCGCGGACCAGTTACTGCCGCTGACCGACAGCGTGGATATCGTTCCCGTGAGCGCGCTGTAGGGCATTTGCGAGGCCCTCCGAAAGCGCGTCGCGTCCATGCGGAATGT
Organism: Candidatus Hydrogenedentota bacterium; assembly: GCA_016791475.1. Lineage (NCBI taxonomy): Bacteria > Pseudomonadati > Candidatus Hydrogenedentota > Candidatus Hydrogenedentota bacterium. The sequence continues at coordinate 37,227 of JAEUWI010000063.1, read as the reverse complement.
CGTCCAAAAAAATTCCACGTAACGTTGCGTCATTTGTGGTTTAATTGTAGCGCGGTTATTTTCGGTCCCCCTACAAATGGAGCACCCTGTTGCCATGAACACCCATCCGGTATTGCGCCCCCTTTTCTATTCCCTATACCTGCTGGTGCTGGGCGCGCTCGCCCAGGCCCAGGAGGCCCCGCCGGAGCCAGCGCCCGCCGCCACCCAACCCGGCGCGCCGACGCTGGTCGGCACTTATCCCCTTCCGGGTGAGGCTTTCGACCGCAAGATTGTGTTTTATTTCGACCAGCCCCTGGCCGAAGTCGCCGACCCCGCTACGCTGATCCAGTTGCAGCCCGCACTACCGGGGACCTGGAAGCAGCAGGGCAATGTTGTCGCGCTGGAAATAGCGCCCGGGACGATTGCCGTTCCGGGCATCTACCGCGCGACCTTTCTGCCGACCCTGACCAACGCCTCGGGACAAATGCCCTCACCCCCAGCCCAGCCTCTCCTCTTTGCAAGCGCGGTGCTTTCCGTACCGCGCTTCAGCTATGGCGTCGTCGGCCCCATCACCACGAGCGTCTTACTGGACTTCACGATGCCCGTCCGCTGGGAACAAGTGCAGCAGCATTTGAGCATCACGGACAAGGGTGGCAACCCGGTAGAATTCAACCTGCCCCTTCGCGATCAGGCGACCCAGTTTATCGCCGTCGTCCCGAGCACATCCTTGCCCCCCTTCACGGCGGTAGTTTCTCAGGGTCTGACCGACGCCACGGGACAGTTTCAGACGTCCTCTCCCACTACGCTGAAGCTTGACGCCCCCGATGCCTTCAAACTGGGCAAGTTTGAATGGACCCGCCTCGACGACACGACCGACCGCCTTCTGGTTTCGGTGTCTCACGATGTCCCGGCCGGCAGTCTTCTCTCTCATTTTCAGCTCTTTGCGGGCAACAGCACGGAACCGATGGCACTGGAACCGGGTGAATCCGGCGAATCCCGGATCATTGCTTTCGATTTCGAACGCGCCTCTCAGCAAGGCAAGATTCTGCGCTACGAATTCAAGCCCCCGCTTGAATCCCTCTCGCCGCTGATTCCTCAGGAGGCCCAGAACGGCACGGTCACCTGGCAGTCGGAAAACCTGCGTATTGAAAGCCACTACTGGCGCTCCCGGGGCATCAATCCCCTGCGCCTTCAACTCTACTTCAGCAATCCCGTGTCCGCTTCGGCCTTGGAGAAATACCTCTCGGTGACCCCCGCCGTGAAGGACCTTAAAGTCGAGGCCGGGGAATATGGCAGCGTCGATCTCCTCGGAGAGTGGGTCCCGGAACAGGCCTACACCCTCCATATCGCGGAAGGCCTGACCGACCAGCAGGAGCTTCAGTCGGTCGATTCACCCCTATCCTGGAATGTCGATTCAGCACCCCGCCAGACCGGCACCGGCTTCGCCTTCGAAGAGCCCTATTACTTCCCCCGTCGGCTCGCGGGCCCGTTAAAGGTCTACTCCCGCAATGTGGAGAAGGCGGAGGTCACGCTGTACCAGTTGTTCCCGTCCAATCTCGTAAAAGCCCTGGATTACATGGAAGCGGGCAAGACCTCGGGCTCATTCGGGTTCGAACTCAGCCGCAAGATCGCGTCCCGCTCTATCGATTTTGAGAGAAAGCCCGATGCCCGCGTCGAAGCGGCCCTGCCGATGGATGGCTTCATGCCGGAAGGCAAGAAGGGCATTTTCGGCCTCACGCTCACGCCGGGTGACGACTACTACGACACGAAAATCGTTGTCTGGACGGATATCGGCGTGCTGGCCCACTGGCAGGACGACCAGTTGCTGATCTACACCCACAACCTCTGGAACCTCGCGCCCCTGGCCGATGCCAAGGTCACCGTCTACTCCGCCAAGCACCAGCCCATGGGCGAAGTAACCACGGGCGCCGACGGCGTCGCACGACTCCAGGGCTGGGACCCGGAACTGGGTCGGCCCCGCGTGGTTATTGTGGAATCGGCGGACGATTTCACCTTTTTGCCACTGAACGAGCGTACCGATGACCCGGTGGCCTTCAGCGACACCATGCCCGCCTTCACCGCGACCGGCTACGACGCCTTCCTCTACCTTGACCGCAATCTCTATCGTCCCGGCGAGATGATGCACCTCCGCTGGCTCGTGCGTCAGGCCGATGGCACGCCCCTCAAAGACGCGCCGCTGAAACTGCGCCTGGTCGACTCCACGGAGAATGCCAAAGAGTTCACCAGCACCCTTTCCACCTGGGGCAGCGGCTCCCTTGACCTGGAAACGGCGCGCGACTGGCTCACGGGCGCCTATACCGTCGAGCTCTGGGTGCCCGGCGCCGATATGCCCCTGACCACGCAGAAAGTCAATATTGAAGACTTCGTGCCCAGCCGCATCGAGGTCAAAGTCACTGCGGCGGCCCCCTTCTGGCTCCCGGAGGAGGAGCACGCGATCACGGTGACCGGCGAACAGCTTTCCGGGGGCCCGGCGCGGGAGCGACGCACCTCCGCCGCCGTCATCATCGACAAAGCCCCCTGGAAGCCGGAGCAGTGGCCCGACTACACCTTCACCAATGAAGCGCCCTACAACGGGGACGTGCGCACCCTTGGCGAGGCCACCTCGGACGGACTCGGCAACGCTGGCTTCTCGTTCAAGTGGCAGCCCGGCAAGGAGATCTCGTTCCCGGTGGAAGGTACGTTGCGCGGCGAAGTCTTCGAACCGGGCGGACGCAACGTAGCAGGCCGCACCAAGGCCTTCCTTTTTCCCGCCCCGGACATGCTCGGCATGGCGGTGGCCAGCGGCACGAAATCGAACACCATCGATGTCTCCGTCGCGGCGGTTCGGCCCGACGGATCCGCGTCCGCCCTCGATTCCGCCCTCGTCACGCTGGAAAGGAAGCAGTGGAGCTACTACGTCCGGCGCTATTCCAGTCACAACGAGGCGAACTGGAACGAAGGCTTCGTCACGGTTAAAACTGAAACCGTGCCACTGAAAGAGGGCAAGGGTTCGGTTACCCTGGCCTATACCTCGGACTACGGCAACTACCGGGTTCGGGTCCACCGCGCGGATTCGCCCCAGTTCGCTTCTCAGAGTTTCTGGTCCTACGGCGGCCAGGCCCGGGTGGTGGATGGAAGCCGCCCGTCCCTCATCAAGCTCGTTCCTGACAAAACGACATACACCCTTGGCGAAACGGCCAGCGTCCGTATCGAGTCCCCCTTCGACGGCAACGCCGTTGTTGTGATCCAGGGCGGCGGGATCGACCAGGCCGTCACCGTCCCCATTGCGAACGGCTCCGGCGTGCTCACGCTGCCCCTGGAACTGAAGCACGTGCCCAATGTGTGGCTCGAGGCCACCGTCATCCATCCCGTGGAGCCGGGCGCGCCGCTGACCTATCCCTACGCCAGCTTCGCCATGCTCAACGTGCCCGTGGCCGATCCCTCCAAGGCGCTGAGCATAAACTTCAACAGCCTCCCCGAGGAAATTCGCCCGGCCTCCAAGCTGGATGTCTCCCTCACGGTGGCCGGTCCGGACGGCCTGCCCGTGGCCTCGGAAGTGACGCTCGCTCTGGTGGACGAAGGTATTCACCAGATCCTTCAATACCAGAATCCTGATCCGGTTTCCTGGTTCCAGCGCAGTCGGAAACCCACCTATCGCAGGGCGCACTACTATGATCAGGTCGCCTACGATTTCGAAGCCGCAAAGATCGGCGGCGACGAACTCCTGCGCAAGCGCATCGATTCCACCGTGGGCGAAAACTGGATCAAGCCCCTTGCCCTCTGGTCCGGCGCAATAACCACCGATGCCACCGGCACCGCGACCGTATCCATGGACATACCCGAATTCTCGGGCAAGGTGCGGCTGGTCGCCGTGGCCACCACGGGCGATCGGGCGGGCAGCCAGGCGGCGAATGTGACGATCCGGCGTCAGGTCATCCTGCGCACGTCGCTTCCTCGCTTCGTGGCGCCGGGCGACACTTTCGCAGTCACGGTGTCACTCCAGAACATGCTTCAGACCCGCGCGTCGGTCACCCTGACTGCCGATGCCTCTCCCCCGCTGGTTATGGCGCCGCTCAAGCAGGTTGCCGAACTGGAAGGTGGCGAGGAACGAGTCTTCACGGTGCCCGTTGCCGCAGGGGAAGCCACGGGGTCCGGCAAGATCGGCTGGAGCATGGATGTGCTCAATACGGAAGGGGCGGTGGTCGAGCAGTACGCCACGGAGACGGCCCTTAAAGTACAGTCTCCCTCGGTGTACCAAGTCCGCAGCGAGATGGCGGTGATCCCCGCCGGAGAAAGCCGCGAATTTGAGAATAGCGTCTTCAGAGACAATGGCCAACTGGAGGCCACGTTAACCGCAACCCCCAATCCACTGGCGCGGCTGCGGAAGGCCCTCGACTATGTAGTAGGCTATCCCTATGGTTGCGTGGAGCAGACGACCTCGCGCTGTCTGCCCCTCTTCCTTCTGGGCCAGGCCGCGGCGAGCACGGGCAACGAGATGGACGCTACCCAGTTCCAGCAGTTCATCCAGGCGGGCATTGACCGGCTCCTTTCCATGCAGACCCGGAGCGGTGGCCTCGGCTACTGGCCCGGAGCGACCGAAGCGTCGACCTATGGCAGCATTTACGGCGGTCATTTCCTGGCGCTTGCGAAACAGGACGCGGCCTTCCAGGTACCCGATGAAAAATTCGACGCCCTGATGCGGTACCTCAGAGAGCGCATCCCCCTTGCGCCCAATGAGGGTCCCATGTCCCTCTACAACTACGCCTACGCCTGCTATGTGCGCGCGCTGGCGAAGGATGAAACGGTCATGGCGGCCATCAACAGCCTCGATGCGCTGCCTGTGCCCACGGCCGCCCGGCAATGGCTCGCCCTCGGGGCCATTACCTTCACGGGCGCGGCCGATCAGGCCCAGGCCTATCTGCTGAAGAACCCGAGCGCACCTTATATGGACCGGGAGCAGGGCAATTCCCTGAACTCGGGAATCCGGAACGACGCGATCACGCTGATGACTCAGATGGCGGTAAAGTTGGACCCGAAATACGTCCAACCCCAGGCCGAGAAGCTTCTTCGCTTTCTGGAGGATACCCCCTATTCAACCCAGGAAGCCGCCTTCGTGGTCACCGCCCTCTCCGCCTATATGAAGTCCAACGCAGGTGACTTGAGCAAAGCCCACGCCAGCTTCCTCACGCCCGATGGAACCAGCGAGGAGAAGGGCGACTTCAGCTACAAGCACAAGCACGAGGGTCCTGGCGCGAAATTTGCCGTAACCAACAGCGGGAGCACGCCGCTCTATGTTCACTTCGATACCGCCGGTATTCTGGTCAATCCCGATGTGGAGGCGGCGGCCAACGGTATCGCACTGAAACGCACCATGGAGGGTAAAGGTGGCCCCGTCGAACCCGGCGCGCTCAAACAGGGCGAGAACTATCTGCTGACGGTAGAGATCACGTGTGATCAGGCCTATGAAAACGTTATCCTGGCCGATCTGCTTCCGGGCGGCCTCGAAATCGAGAACCCCCGACTCGACGGTGGCGCATTGGCGGTATGGAAGAAATCCGACGGGGTGATACCGTCCTTCCTCGAAATGCGCGACGATCGACTGGTGGCCGCCTTCGACCGCCTCGAACGAGGAACGCACAGATTCTACTACGCCGTGCGCGCCGTGACCTCGGGCACCTTCCAGCACCCGGGCGGCAATGCCGAGTGCATGTATGAAGTGAAGTACAACGGCCGAACCGCGGCGGGTTCGGTGACGATTAGCAATTGACGATTTGGAATTCACAGTTGACAATGGACAATTGACAACGAATGAATGCGCCCCGCCTGAACATTCAGGCGGGGCGCCGCTTTTTCCGCGACGGGACCGTCCTGCACGTCAGGGCCCGTCGATTTACACTCGATACCAGGAACATAATCACCGCCCGAACCAGAGTCGCCCGCCAGGCGTGCGGGACCGTCCCGCGTATTCAAAGCGTGGGACAGTCCCAGCGCCACCTGCCTCACATAAGCGTGCGCCGCCCCCCCTGTAAACCGCCCCGAACCAGGTGAGCTCTATGGATTGGACAGTCCCAATGCGATGCGCCCCGCCTGAATTGTCAAGCGGGGCGCTGCTTTTCATTCGTAATTCGTAATTCTCAATTCTTAATTCTTGATCAGCCAGACCTCGGCGACCACACAGCCCCGGCCTTCGACCAGGTTCCACTCCACGTCGAGCGTGCCCCCCTTGGTGGCTTCCCGCGGCAGGTAGTAGGACACCGGCCAGATGGGATCCGGCTGGGGCACGGGCCCATGGATACTGAACTCGTCGTTCAGCGTCAGCGTCATGGACGGTTTGAATCGACCCGCATAGGTCACTTTCAGCGTGTACTGCGCCTTGGGATCAAGTCCTTCATAGCGCATCTTCAGCGGCGTGCCATACAGCGTGGCCACCTGCGACTGCCAGGACATGCGCATTTCCTGACGTTCTTTCGTCGCCGCAGCGCTATTCTTGGCGCGCTCTTCTTTAAAGACCATGTTCTCCGCCTGGGCCTGGCTTGCGGCATTCTTGATGGTTTTCTGGTCGGCCTTGTAATACGGAAACTCTACACGGGCGGTGTGGCACGCGGAGGGATCTTCATCCCAGCTCTGCTGGTAGACGACGTGTTCGGACTTGCCGATATTGCCCAGATCATCATAGAAACCACCAGGGCCCGGATTCTCCCAGTAGCGGATTTCGTCGATGGCGGCAAGCTGGTCGTCAAGCTTCTCCATGGCAAGAATCTTGACGAAGCGCTGCTCGAGCCAGGGACGATTGTTCACCGGCTGATCGAGCCAGTCCAGGAGTGCGCCGCGCTCCGAATTCCGCGCAAGGTAGGGGGCTTCCGCGCTCAACTGATAGCCGATGCTCTTCAACAGCACAGGGCCGAGCGCCTCAATACCGGCCCTTAGTTCGGGTGCGGCGGGCGTATCCGCCTTGGCCAGGGCCGACCGGGCCTTGTCAATGACTGTCGCGACGCCCTCGTTCTTGGCCTTCGCAAGAATCGCGTTTGCCTCTTTTTCGTAACCGCGCTGAGCCCGGGTCTCCGCCTGAACGTTCGCGTCAAAACGAGCGCGGAAGAGGTACATCTGAGCGCGCCAGTTGGTGTCCCAGTCCGGAACTTTCTTCGCAATCCCTTCCCAAAGCGCGAGGCTCTTGGGAATAGCCTTATTCTGAAGAATCGGGCCTTGCCAGCATTCTTCGAAGAGGCGCATCCCCTTCGCGACGTCGTCCGCCAGGGCTTCGCCAAACCACACCTTGCCGTATTCCCGAAGGGCGGCATCCAGATCCGCCGCGGGGTCCCATCCCAGGGTGTTCCAGACAAATTTGTTCAGGTCGTCGTGGATCCCGTCGGAATAGGTGCCGAATCCGTCGCTCAGGTTCATGTAGCGCTGAAAGATATGCTGCTGCATCGCCGGCATGGGCATCATGGGTTCGCGGCCCACGGTGTTCGCGAAGACCGGATCCCAATCCGGGATCCCGTACTGGCAACGAATCGTGTGGTTGATATCCGGGTAGCGGCGCAGGGGGAAACGCTCCGGCGTGCGCTCCCGCATCTCTTCCCATCCCATTTTGGTCCACGGGCCATAGACAAGCCCCTCAAGCCACTGGGGGTCTTTTTCCGCCAGGTAGTTGAAGAAATAGTCGTTCTCTTCCAGCGTAAAGGTCTGGTTCGAGACCCAGAGTTTCGCGGTGGGATGAAGTTCTTTCAGGATGGGCGACAGGGCCTCCATGAAGGTGAGAAGGTGCTCGGCAGGCGCGTCGCCATCGTCACCGCCCGGCACGAAGATGTGATCCACCGCGGGGAAGTCCTTCAGGAAGGCCCGGCGCTTCTCCAGCGCCACGGCGAGCCCCTCGGGCGTGGTCACGTCTTCGCCCTCGTCCGCCATGACGGGCGACCAGACCCAGACGTCGATGCCGTAGGAATCGATCAGGCCGGAAAGCTTGATGTTCATCCCGTGCATCGTCTCCACCATGACTTTACCGTCCTTCGCGGTGGGGTCCAGGTTATTGATCAGTTCGACGCCGTTGCAGCCGAACATAACCAGGTCGCGAATGTACTGTTCATAGGTTTCCAGCGACCAGGCGTCGTAGGTGTTCGCCGTGTCGCGATAGGCCAACTGGTGCGCCCGGATCGGCACTTCGGGCGAGGTGCTGATGGGAGCGGCAAGTTCCAGCGCGAGCGTGCCCGGACCATAAGTCGCCAGACGGATCAGCCGGCCCGCGGCGAACATGGCGCCCCGCTCATCGAAACCGGCGAGCTTCACCGTATTGCCGTTCACTGTGACGCCGTAGCCCTCGGCTTTCCTGGGCACATTGACGCCCTTCACCGCCGGTGCGACACCCAGTTCGATGATGACCCCGTCCGCCGGAGCCTCAGCGGCAATCGCCAGCGTCACCCCGCTGCGCTCCGCCAGTTCCTCCTGCAACATCTCCGCCGCCTTCGCCACGACTGCCGAATCCGATTTCGTGACAATCGTCGCGCCATTCAGATCCAGGCCCAGCACCGGCAGGGCCGCCAGGGTCACCATGGCCGGTACCGAGGCACGTCGCAACAGATTACGCCAATACATACTGCTCTCCTTGTTATGATTTCGAGATGAACCGGGTTGGAATCACAAACCGAATACACGCGGCGCGCCAACACGGAATGATAGACCGAGATTTCATTGATTTAAGCAGAATTCCGGAGGGGGATCAAGGAAAACTGCCCGAACCGCGAATGGACGCGAATATACGCGAATGAAGCGGTGGCCACTTCTGGAACGAGCGAGGGCGCTGACTGGGCACCAGTGCCTCCACAACTATTCGTCTCCCCATGTCTGAGTTCAGCGTTTCCGGCTGTTGGCAACCGTCGAACTAAGTCCTCATTGGCCAGTCTCTATCTTCCGATTTTTCTGATTTCGACGACCCGCTCCGATACTCACACCTCTATTCGCGTTCATACGCGTTCATTCGCGGTTCCTTAGGCTTCAATCTTATTCCAGTAGCGGTCTGCAACCGGGTATGGACAACCGCGAAATGTGAAATCCCCCCCGCCGTGGTGTACCATCGCTCCCTTGGTAGTCCGGCGCGGATTTGGGCCGCTCCGGCAAGCTGTTTCCTTCTGGAGGATGACTTCGTGTATGTACAACTTAAGCGGGGTGGGCTTGCGCTGCTCCTGGGGCTCCTGTTCGCGCCCCTGGCCATGGCGGATGGTATGAAGATCGGACTGGGCCGAGTGGCCATTACACCCAGCAAGCCCGTGTGGATGGCGGGCTATGCCTCGCGCACGGAACCGGGTTCGGGCAAGCTTCACGATCTGTGGACCAAGGCCATGGCCATCGAGGACGGGTCTGGTAACAAGGTGGTGATCGTAACAGCGGACATCATCGGCTTTTCTCTGGACATGACCGATGCCGTCTCCAAGCGCATCGAAGACGCCTATGGGATTCCCCGGAGCAACCTGCTCTTCAATTCGTCCCACACCCATTGCGGCCCGGTGGTAAAGAACGACGGTCTCCATATCACCTATGGTCTTGAGGGCGCGAACGAAGAGCGCGCGGTGGAGTACACCCGTGAACTCGCGGAAATGGTCTACCAGGCCATTGACGCTTCCATAAAGGATCTCGCGCCGGGAACGCTGTCCTGGGGCATTGGCGAGGCCATGTTCGCGAAGAACCGGCGCGCCTATGGCGCCGGCGGCGTGTCGAATGATTTCAACCCCATCGGTCCGGTGGACCATGATGTTCCCGTACTGCTGGCGAAGGGCGCCGACGGCGTGGTGCGGGGCGTGCTCTTCGGCTATGCCTGCCACAATACGACCTTGAGCATTCAGGAGTTCAACGGCGACTATGCGGGCTTCGCCCAGCTCACCGTGGAAAAGGCCTTTCCCGGCGCCACGGCGCTCTTCGCCCAGGGCTGCGGCGGCGATCAGAACCCGCTGCCCCGGCGCGAAGTTGTGCTGGCCGAAAAGTACGGCACAGAGCTCGGCGGCGCGGTTTCGGCGGTAAGCAACGGCCAGATGACGCCGGTGGACGGCGCCATCTCGGCGCGCTACAAGGTCATCCCCCTGGCGCTCAGCGCACCGCCCACCGAAGCGGAAGTGGATGCGCAACTTACCAGTCAGGATGTGTACCTCCAGCGCCGCGCAAAGAAGCTGAAAGCGATCTATGCGGAAAAGGGCGCCCTCCCCACCAGCCTGCCCTATGTGGTCCAGGTCATCAAGCTCGGCAACGACGTTCAGATCACGGCGCTGAGCGGCGAAGTGACCGTCGACTACAGCCTGCTGATCAAATACCACTATCCCCGGCACAAGCAATTTGTCATGGGCTATTCCAACGATTGCCCGGCCTACATCCCCTCCCTTCGCGTATTGAAAGAGGGCGGCTACGAAGGGGGCGATTCCATGGTCTACTATGGCGTGCACGGCCCCTGGGCGCCCTCCATCGAAGAAGACATCATGAAAACGATCCACGAACTGGCAAAGGCGGAATAGATGATCCACTCCCTCACTCGAACCCTGATTGCTGCGACGCTCCTTTTCACGCCGGCTGCGATTCACGCCCAGGAGGCCGCCAAGGTCTTCAAGGCGGGCGCGGCCACGGCCAACATCACGCCCTGGCTCGGCTATTCCCTGGCCGGCGGCATGGAGGATCGTCAGGCTACGCGTGTCGATGACGAGCTTCATGTGCGCGCCATCGTGATGGATGACGGCACGAACCAACTCGCCATCGCGCTGGTGGACTGCTGCATGGTGGAGCGGCCCATTGTGGATGGGGGCAAGGACCGCGCCAATGCCGCAACGGGCATCCCCCAGTCTCACATGCTGGTGGCCGCAACCCACTCGCACAGCGCCGGCACCTGCGCCCACATCTTTCAGTCGGACCCCGACCCCGCCTATACCACGCTGGTAACGCGGAAGATCGGAGATGCGATCACCCAGGCCTGGCTTGACCGCGTACCCGCGAAGATCGCCTGGGGCGCGGGCGCCGTGCCCGATGAAGTGCACAACCGTCGGTGGTACATGAAGGACGGCACCATCGGCGAGGACCCCTTCGGCAAGACGAACGATAAGGTAAAGATGAATCCGCCCCGTGCCAGCGCGGATCTGATCAAGCCCGCGGGCCCGACGGACCCGGAAGTTTCCGTACTCGCGCTGGAAACGGTCGAAGGTAAACCGCTGGCCCTTCTCGCCAACTACTCGCTCCACTATGTGGGCGGCATGCCCGGGATCTCGGCGGACTATTTCGGCGTGTTCAACCAGGCCATTGCCGACCTGCTGGATGCGGACGACGACTTCGTCGCCATCATGTCCAACGGCACGAGTGGCGATATCAACAACATCGACTTCACGAAGCCCGCACCCGAGCAGAAGCCGGGCGAGCAAATGTTTCTGGTAGGCAACAAAGTGGCGGCGGAAGTGCACCGCGCCTACGGCGAGCTCCAGTTTCAGGACTGGGTGCCGCTGAATGCCGTGCAAAAGGAGATCACTCTGGGCATCCGCAAGCCCACGGCGGTTGAACTGGACGAGGCGAAGACCATCCTGAAGGCTGCCGAGGGCCGTCCGCTTCAGGGGCTCCGTGAGATCTACGCGAACTGCACCGTGGACCTGGCCGCCTACCCCGACACGGACGATCTGATCCTCCAGGCCCTCCAGATTGGCGACCTCGGAATCGCGGCCATCCCCTGCGAAGTGTTTGTGGAGATTGGCCTCGCCATCAAGGGTGAATCCCCCTTTGCCGATAATTTCACCATCGAGCTGGCAAACGGGTACAATGGTTACCTGCCTACGGAAGCACAGCACCCCCTCGGCGGTTATGAAACCTGGCGCGCAAAGTCGAGCCGCCTGGAAGTAAAGGCCGCCACGGTCATCCAGAAAACGATTCTGGAGCTGCTGGGAGAACTCAAGAAATAACACCGTCCGCTCCCGGCGGGCGGGATCACACCGGTCCCGCCCGCCGTCAGGGCGCGGATCGAAGGGGAACCTCAAGATGCGCGCGCTCGTTACCACCCTCCTCGCCCTGACCCTGCTGTCCGGGTTTGTCGCCGCCGAAGAGGTGGAGAATTCTCCGGCCCGATGGGAAAAGACCATTGCGGGCTTCGAGGCCAAAGATCGGGAAGAACCCGTCGCGCCCGGGGGCGTTCTTTTTCTCGGCAGTTCCAGTATCCGCATGTGGGAACTGGGAAAGTGGTTCCCCGGTTTACCCGTGCTCAATCGGGGCTTCGGCGGCTCGGAAATTTCCGATTCTCTTTACTATGTTGATCGCATTGTCCTCCCTTACAAACCGTCCGCGATCGTCTTCTATGCGGGGGACAACGACATCGCCCGCGACAAATCTCCGGAAACGGTCACCGAGGACTTCAAGAAGCTGGCGACCAAAGTCTGGGAGCACCTCCCCGAGACCCGAATTCTGTTTATCGGTATCAAGCCCAGCACCGCCCGATGGAATCTTTATCCCGAGATGAAGAAAGTCAACGAGGCGATTCGTGCGATGGCCCAGTCCGAGCCCCGGCTGGTACTGGTGGACGTGGAAAGCGTTATGCTCGGCGAGGACGGCCTCCCCCGACAGGAGTTTCTCCAGAAGGATGGACTCCATATGACCGATGCGGGGTACGCCGCGTGGACCAAGCTGGTCAGTCCTCTGCTCCCGGCACCCGCGGCGGGCTGAAGCCGGGTCAGTTCAGGAATTTCTCCAGGACCACGCGAAGCTCGTTGGGCTTTACCGGTTTGGAGATGTAGTCGTCCATCCCGGCGTCCATACACATTTCTCGATCGCCCTGCATGGCGTTGGCCGTCATGGCCACGATGGGAATGTCGTGACGGGGCACGCGGCTATCGGCGTCGCGAATAATCCGGCTTGCCTCCAGCCCCCCCATGCCCGGCATCTGAAGGTCCATGAGCACCAGGTCGTATTCGCTTTCGGCCAGTGCCTCGATGGCCTCCTCGCCGTTCGCGGCGATCTCCACGCGATAGCCGAGGCGCTCCAGTATTTTTACGGCGACCATCTGGTTGGTTGGATTGTCCTCCGCCAGGAGTATCCGGGCTCCCCGACGCTCGCCGGCAACTCGTTCCGCGGCCGGGTGCTGAGGTTCGGATTCGGCGCGCCGTTCCAGACCCGTACCCGGTATCGCCGCCATGGTCTGTCTGAGCTGGCTCTGCTTTACCGGCTTGGTGACGTAGGCGGTACTCAAGTCGGCCAGCCGTGTCATGCCGCGCTGACCCGCGATCGTGCTCATGAAAATAATCGGAATGGCACCCAGGGTGGCGTCGGCACGTATCCGGCGGGCGAGGCCCTCTCCGTCCATACCCGGCATCTGGAGATCGAGGAGGACCAGACTGAAAGCGTTTCCGGGATGCCGCAGGCACTCCCATCCTTCGTCTCCAGACGGGGTAGCCACGCAACGGCAGCCCCACGCGCTCAGGAGGTCGTGGACATGACGGCGATTGGTTCCATTGTCGTCCACGATGAGTACCTGAAGGGCCGGAAAGGGCTGGCGCTCGATCGGGGCATTATTCCCCGCCTGTTTCTGGAATCGGGCCGAAACGCGAAAGGTCGATCCCGCGCCGACGGTACTCTCCAGTGCGATGGTTCCACCCATGCCCTCCACGAGCCGTTTCGAAATGGCCAGCCCCAGGCCCGTTCCCCCGTACTTGCGGGTGGTGGACGCATCCACCTGGGTAAACGCGGAGAACAGCAAGGGGAAGTGTGCGGTCGGTATGCCGATGCCCGTGTCGCTGACGGCAAACTCGACGAGAACTTCTTCTTCACCATTTTCCAGGCAGGACACCCGCACCGCGATTTCGCCGTGCTCTGTGAACTTGATGGAATTGCTCACGAGATTCGTAATCACCTGGCGCAGGCGTCCCGGATCACCGCGGAGTGCGGTGGGCAATTCGGGCGCGATGGATATGACCATTTCCAGGCCTTTTTCCTGGGCCTTGAAGCCCAGGGTGTCGCCGACGCTCTCGAGCGTTGCGCGGAGGTCGAAGTCCAGCACTTCAAAATCGAGCTTGCCCGCTTCGACCTTGGAGAAATCCAGAATATCATTGATGAGCGTGAGCAGCGAGTCGCCGGAGGCGCGGACGATCTCAAGGTAGGTCTGTTGCTCCCGACTCAATTCGGTGTCCAGGAGCAGGCCGGTCATGCCGATGACTCCGTTCATGGGCGTGCGAATTTCGTGACTCATGTTGGCCAGAAACTGGGCCTTCGCTTCCGTTGCGGCTTCCGCTTTGTTCTTGGCGGCTTCCAGGGCCTCCGCTGTCTCCGCCAGGGAACGATAGGCCGTGCGGATGGTTTCCACCTGCAATTTCACCGTGCGGGCAATTCGGCTTGCGAATAGTAGAAAGACGCCGGCGGTCAGCACGGCGACACCGACCATGGAGTACAGGGCCTGGTTGAACCGGGTTTCGGTGTCCGCCGAAAGCTGAAGCACGGAGAGTTCGGCCGCCTTGCGAATGTCGTCCACCACCCCATGGGCGCTTTCCAGGGCGTGCCGGGTCATCTGGAGGATCTGTTCGCGGTCTTCCTCGATCCGGTGTCCCTGCTCCACCATTTCGTAGAACCCGTTGCCGCCGACAACGATGGTCTGGTGGTCGAAGTCAATGGTGTAGCCCTCCCCGAGCAGCAAGGTCTCAAATTTCCGCATCGGTTCCGCAAGCTCGCTTTCCACCCCGCCCCCGGATGTCGCGCGCGCCACCGCATCGCGCAGCCTGGTCAGGATCGGCTTCAGGCGATTGTCTTTGTAGTCGACCAGTCGATCCACGTTCGGTTCGGCCGTCATGCGCTCCAGAAGCAGGGCAAGATCGGCAAGTTCGCTCCGGGCGGCCGTGAGCACGGGATTCATTTTCGGCCGCGGCGCGTCGCCATCAACGGGGGCGGGCGGTACCGCCCCATCCCGCCCGAGAAGCCGGTTCAATTCTATTGCGAGCTGGAGGCGCTCCCGTCCTTCGGCTTTCTCCACGGCCTCGCGCAGGGCCAGGAGCGCGGACTCCACGGCGCGTCGGCGCTCTCGAAACTGGTTATGGCCGCGCAGGTAGGTCGCCCGCCAATCAACCGCCCGGCGGTGCAATCCGGCCAGTTCGTCGATCGCCAACGTCGCGGCTTCCTGTCTGGAGGGGTTCACCCGGGCGACGGTGGGGAGTTCCGCTCGGAAGTGGGCGATCCACTCCCCCGCGCCCTCCGCCCCGGCTTGTTCGTCCAGGAGGCGCGTCAATTCGGCCTCCGCCTCGCCCAGACTCCGATGCATGACTTCGGCGGTTCGCACCGTTTCCTGCTGGAGAGCGTCCCGGGAACGCCGTTCCGCGCGCATGTCTTGAATACTGAGGGCGAAGATCAGCAGCATGATTCCCCCGGCCGACATGCCGACGAGGGTAAGCAGCCACACGAGACGCGAAGTGCTGGTTCGTTGCTGTGTGGGGGACATGACGCTTATTCCCCGCTTCGCGACGCGAGATCGGACCATTCCATGGGAACGACCCGACCGCCCCGGATCACCGTGGGCCATACCTGGTGGCAGGCCTGATGCTTGTCCGGTCCGAGTTCCAGGGGCGTGCCGAGCCCGATATCAAATGTACCCAGGGATTCGAGGGACTCGATGATGGCATCCCGCCCGATCGGGCCGGAGACCGATTCGAGGGCGCGGCAAAGGATACGGGCGGCGATATAACCCTCCAGGGAACCGAAGGAGGGTGCGGCTTCGGGGTCGAGGCTACTGAGGGCCTTTCGATAGGCCTCGACGGCCGGAAGGGCGGATTCGAAGTGGGGCACAACCTGCGTGATGATCACGCCTTCTCCCGCTTCACCCAGGGCAAGCCGGAGGGGCTCCGCGCCGGTGAAGGACACATTCAGGAAGAACCCGTTGAGTCCCGAAGTCCGGGCGAGCTTGATGAACTCGGCGCAGGGCGCATAGGCACCCACCATGATCACCGCCTTTGGGAGCGTATCGTGCAAGAGGAGATCGGCGAGTCCGTTCTCAACGGCCAGCGTATTGCGCTCGTAACGGCCATGGGCCACGTTGAGGGGATCCTCCAGCCCATGCCGTTTCAACGCGCGCGCGCCGCCCGCGAAACCGGCGTCCCCGTAGGCGTCGCGCTGGGTAAAGAAGGCGATCTCGGCCGGGCGCACGCCGACGACCTCTACGAGCGCGTCCACCATGGCCTCGGTTTCTTCCGCGTAGCTCGCCCGGTAGTTCACGACCACGCGATCCGGGGGCGTCGGGGGCGCGTCGCGCGCCGGGTAGTCCACGCCCCCGCGCGCCGGGGGCGCCCCGCCCCCCCCCCCCGCCCCGGTGAAAGCTCCGAAGAAGGGGACCCCCGCCCGATTTGCGATGGGCACCGCGGCCACGGCCGTGGGCGTGCCGACGTTCCCCACCAGGGCGAGCACGTTGTCCTGCTCAATGAGACGATGCATGTTGGGCACCGCCCGCTCCGGCTCATAGCCGTCGTCGAGGGCGATCAACTGGAGCGGGCGCCCCTGTACTCCACCCGCCCGGTTCAGTTCGTCGAAGGCGGTGCGAACGCCGAGGGACATCTCGATACCCAGGTCCGCCGCGGGCCCGCTGAGGGCGGCGGACATGCCGAAAACAAGGGGCGACGGGGATTCGACGGATTCCGCGGCAACACCTCGAAGCGCGCCCAGAACGAAGAGCGGCAGCATAAGCTTCCACACTCCCGGCCCGAATCCCGGGGAGCGGGCACCGACCTTGCCCCATATTCCTGTCCATCCATCCATCAACCGAGCTTCCTGGCGTCATGCCACCCTCGCTGCACGTGACAAACGCCGGGCCGCCTTGCGCCTCTCCAGGTTCTGCATTCAGCCAGGCAGGTTTGCCAACTCAACAATAACCCGAAATTGAAAAATGCGCAATCGATTTGTGCGGGCAGGCGTTGGCAGCGCGGTGGCGTGCCGCCGGGACTACCGGTCAGGAACGGGGCTTCGTGGCGGATACGCCCAGACTGACCACACCGGAGGCCATGGCGCGGAAGTAGGGTATGGTCAGCAGGAAACGGGTAATCCTGCCCACGCCGGGATCCGCCACCAGGTTGTCCACGCTGTAGATCGCCCGCTTGCCGATGGTGATATCCTCAAAGCCCGCGGCTTTGATTGCGCCGAGATACTCGGGCTCCAGCAGGGCGCCCGCGATACACGCGGAATACATGGCGCCCGAACGGCGAACGAACCACGGCAGGTGGCGCTCCAGCACGATGTCGGACACAAAAATCCGACCGCCGGGCTTCAACACGCGCAGCGCCTCGCGAAATACTTGAAGCTTGTCGGGCGAGAGATTGATCACGCAATTGGAGATGATGACGTCCACTTCGCCGTCGGCCGCCGGTATCGATTCGATCTGACCCTCACGGAATTCTACGTTTTTGAAGCCCCCCTTCTCCGCATTGGCCCGGGCGCGCTCCAGCATGTCCGGCGTCATGTCCACGCCGATCACCCGGCCCGTTTCCCCCACCTTGCGCGCGGCCAGAAAGCAATCAAAGCCCGCGCCGGACCCGAGGTCCATCACCGTGTCACCTTCATTCAGCGCACCGAGGGCCGTCGGATTGCCGCAACCCAGCCCGAGATTTGAGCCGTCGGGCACGGCGTCCATCTCGGCATCGCTGTAGCCGATGTTTCCGCTTACGGAGCGAAAGAACGAAGGATCCGGCGCCCCGCAACAGGTGCTCGGGCCGCAACAGCTCCCGCCACTGCGCGCGATCTTGCCGTAGGTCTTCTGCACGTCTTTATGTATCTTCGTGATGGCCATGTTGGCATCCTCCTGTTCAGGACTTGGGGTTAATCTGGTTCAGCATGGGGCCAAGGTGATTGCGGATCATCCCGCCCAGCGCCTCGGTACGGATCAGACACATGCAGCACAGCGCGCCTTCATTCTCAAAGCTGACCAGCGCCAGCTTCTCACCCGGTTCGATACCATGCCGGGCACGAAAATCCTTGGGCAGGAGCATCTGGCCCCGCTCATCCACGCTGATGATGGACTCCACTTTGAATCCAGCCGTGGCACAGGCTTCATTGGACTCGCAGCAGCTTTGAGCCTTGCTTTCGTTCATGCCAATCTCCTCTGCAAACGTAACAATATAAGTATATTCTGAATTTACTGAAAATGCAACAGAAGTTTTGCGTGTTGGCTCGCACTATCCTTCGATGATCTATTACAATCCAACCCATGAACACCAGCAGCGACTCCATACTCACCATTACCCAGCTCACGCGCCGCATTAAATCCCTGCTTGAAAACGACTTAGGGACCGTCTGGCTGTCGGGTGAAATCTCGAACTGGAAATTGGCCTCGTCGGGCCACGTCTATTTCACGCTGAAGGACGAAAACAGCCAAATCGACGCCGTGATGTTCAAAGGCAAGCTCTCGCGGCTTAAGTTTTCGCCGGAAGCGGGCCTGGAGGTGTTGGCCCACGGCGAAATCACGGTGTACGAACGCCGGGGTGCGTACCAGATCATCATCAGCGACATGCAACCCAAGGGGCTGGGGGCGCTGCAACTCGCCTTCGAGAAATTGAAAAAAAAGCTCTCGGCGGAAGGGCTCTTCGACGACATCCATAAGCAGCCCCTGCCCCTGCTGCCGCGAAAGGTCGGCGTGGTGACTTCACCCACCGGCGCGGCGATTCGCGACATTCTGAATGTACTTACGCGGCGCTTTGGCGGGATTCATGTCATCATCTACCCCGCGCGGGTGCAGGGCGACGGTGCGGCGGCGGAAATTGCGGCGGGTATCCGCGCACTGGACGCCTGGGGTGTGGATGTCATGATCGTGGGGCGCGGCGGCGGCTCGCTGGAGGACTTGTGGTCCTTCAACGAAGAAGTGGTCGTGCGCGCGATCTATGAAGCGAAGACGCCCATCATTTCCGCCGTGGGCCATGAAGTGGACTACTCTCTGTCCGATTTTGCGGCGGACTTGCGCGCGCCCACGCCTTCGGCGGCGGCGGAGCTGGTGGTGAAGGAACAGGCGGCCCTCGGCGAACAAGTCGCGCGCCTGCGGAAACGTCTGGGCCAGGCCCTGGATCGCAGCCTGACCGACGCGCGGCACCGGGTGAAAATGGCAAAGAACAGCTACACGCTTCAGCGTCCCCAGGAACTGGTGCGCCAGCGTCGTCAGACGAGCGATGAGTATCGCATGCGCCTCGAAGACGCCATGGCGGATCGCGTGGCCGAGGCCCGGAAGCGCGTGGATCGGGCCGCCCGATCACTGGCCCTGTTGTCGCCAAAGATACAATTGGAACGTGCGGGCGAACGGCTGAAACGACTGGAACAACGCCTGAATAATGCGGGACGCGACATTCCGGCAGCCGGCCGACACAAACTCAGGCCCCTGGTGGCGCAATTGGACGCGCTAAGCCCGCTGGCGATTTTGTCGCGCGGCTATGCGGTGGGTTGGAAGCTGCCGGAGAAGACCTTGGTACGCGAGGCCGTGGCGTTGAAGCAAGACGATGAAATTTATGTACGATTTGGACGCGGCGCGGTCACGGCGACGGTGCGACGCATAGAGGAAGAGGCACATGGCCAAGAGCAAGAGTGACGCAACCTTTGAGCAGGATCTGGAAGCCCTGGAAGCGATTGTGGGCGCGCTGGAAGAGGGTGGACTTTCCCTCGACGACGCGCTGAAGCAATTCGAATCGGGCATCACCCTGGCCCGGCGCTGCGAGAAGGCCCTGAGCGAGGCGGAGAAGAAAATCGAAATCCTGGTGAAGAACGCCGACGGCGATCAGGAGCCCCAGCCCTTCGACGAAGAGGCGCCGCCCGCTCCCGTGTCGGCGCCCGCGCCAGCGAAGGTCCCCGCCGCCGCCGCCCCCGCGGCGACGCGCGCGCCCGCAACGCCCGCGAAGCCCGTGGCCCCGCCGCAGGAGAGCTACGAGCCGGAACCGACCCCCGAGCCCGACGAAGAGGATCTGCTTTTCTGATGACCGCGGTGGAATTTCTTCAGGCCAAGGCCCAGCGCACCGAGGCGGCTCTTGCAGCCCGCGTGGACGCGTGGGAGGGCGTTCCAGCCTCGCTTCTCGAAGCGGTGCGTTACAGCCTCTTCGCGGGCGGCAAACGCCTGCGGCCCGCCCTGGCCCTGGCGGCGGCGGAGGTGGTTTCGGGCGATGATTCGATCGCCCTGCCGGTGGCCTGCGCGCTGGAAATGATTCATACCTATTCTCTGATTCACGATGATCTGCCCGCGATGGACGACGATGACCTGCGCCGGGGCAAGCCGACCTGTCACAAGGTCTATGGCGAGGCCACGGCGATTCTCGCGGGTGATGCGCTGCTGACCATGGCCTTTGATGCGGCCGCCGACACGGGCTCCACGGAAATTGTCCGCCAACTCGCCCGTGCGGCGGGCGCGGGCGGCATGGTGGGCGGTCAGCAATTGGACCTGGATGGCGAGGGCAAGCAACTGGACTTGGAAGCCCTGCGTCGAATCCACCGCGCAAAGACCGGCGCGCTGATTCAGGTGTCGTTGCGCTGCGGCGCCATGGCGGCGGGCGCGACCGCAGCACAAGTAGACGCCCTGGCGGACTACGGCAGACACCTCGGCCTGGCCTTTCAGATTACGGATGATATTCTCGATGTCGTTGGTGCGGAAGCCGTAATCGGCAAACCCGTGGGCAGCGATGAATCCCGCGACAAATCGACCTACCCGGCGCTGCTGGGCCTGGACGAATCCCGGCGCCTGGCTGGGGAGGCCGTGGCGTCGGCTCTGGCCGCGTTGGCGGTCTTCGGCGAGGAAGCCGAAAATCTACGGAACCTTGCGCGCTTTGTGGCGGATAGAGAGTCTTAGGCGGATAGCAGCAGGGACGACAGGGACAGCAGCGACCAATGCTAAAATACGGTTTCTGTTGTCGCTGTCGTCTCTGATGTCTCTGCAACCAGATTTAAATTGCCCGAGCACGCCGAGAAATCACTTTCAAGGGAGGAAGAACGCATGTGGGCATGGGCATCTGCGGCACTGATCGCGGCAACGTGTATTTCAGCGGCGCCGCGTGAGCTGACCGTCGAGGACAAGCGGCACTTCTATCTAAAGGCCGAGACGCCAGTTATCCTCGCCGATGAGTTGATGGACGAAGCGGCATTCGCGAAACCCCTTCGCGAGGCCCTCGACGCCCCGCCGCTCATGTCCCCCGCGTCCCTCTCCGACCGCCTTCCGGAGGGGATTTTCGTGGGCACGGCGGCCCATCCCGGTGCGCTGGCGAAGCGGAAATTCAAGCGCTACCTCGAAGGGTCGAGCGCCCTCGGTGAGGAAGGCTACCGCATCGTAGTGGAGAAAGAGGGCATCGTCGTGCTCGGCGGCGGCCTGCGCGGCGCGTGGTACGGCCTCCATGCGCTGGCGGGGCTTGCCGACCAGTACGACGCAAACCTTCCCCACCTGGATCTGCGGGACTGGCCCGAATTGTCTGTGCGGGGGGCCTGGCTGACATCCATGCCCACCGAGGAAGATGTGGTGGCCCTCGCCGCGCTGAAATGCACCCACGTGTACCTGGAGTCCGACGACTTTCACGACCTGTCGGGCGTAAAGGCCGACTCGTGGCGCCGAGTTTTTGAAATGGCGCGGGAGAATTACCTCGAACCGGTGCCCGTCTTCTCCACCCTGCGCGGCATGGAATCGGTATTGCGCGAACACCCCCTCATGATCGAAGGCCGGGCCGTCACCGAGCGACTCACCCTGCGCGGTTCGGAGTGGATGGACCTCCGCTATCCCAACATCATCGCGGAACATCCAGAGACCGTCCAGGTTTCCATCAGCGGCGTGCCGTGTATCTATGAGCGGGACTACACCCTGGAGGCCCAGCCCCTTGTGGCGCCCTTTGTGGCCGAGCGACCCCACTGGCGGATTCAACGCCAGCCGGGCGGCGCCATCCCCGACGGCGCGGAGGTAGAACTGCGCTACAACGTGGCCACCGAAGATTCTTCCTCCCTGTGCTTCGCGGCCCCGGAGAGCCGCGCCTGGCTTCGCACGGCGTTGGAGCGGCTCATCACGGAACTGAAGCCGCGCTATATCCACCTCGACCACGGGGCCATCGGGCGGATGAACCAGGACACGCGATCCGAGGCCCGCAACCTCAGCCACGCCGATGCCTTCGCCCAGTCACTCGGGCTTATGGCGGGGATGATTAAGGAGATCGACGGTGACGTGAAGATCTTGATGTGGTCAAATCTCCTGACGCCCGGCCAGGGTGCGGGAGTCTACGGCCTCGAAGCGGCGCCGGTCCCGGACCAGATTACGCGGATCGCGCGAGTCCACGCCGACACGCCCGGCGAGGCGACTGATCGCTTCGAGCAGATTCTGGCCTCCGCCTCCGCCCCGCTGATCGTTGCACTGGACGGAAGTGCGGCCGCCGCGCAGACGATGGAACAGTGGCTGGTGGCGAAGGGGCTCCAGCGCGGTGGGATGATCGCCCTTTCGGGCGTGCCCGAAGAAGCCGGTGCGGTGCTGGATGCCGCCTGGTCAGGTCCGGACCGAAGCTCGATCTGGGCGCGGCTGCTCAATCGGCATTTTGACGCCACCCTGGACAGGCCCGACCACGGCGCGGTCCGCGCCGCTCTGGTGGAATACCTGAACGATCAGACTTTGCGTGGCGGTAGCCCAATCGATGCCCGCCAGCGATTCGACGCCCTCTGTTCGAGCAATCCCGATGTTGTCGCCGCCGACCAGGCGGGCTACGAGTTGGCCCGCGGTCTGGTGGCCCTGCTGACGGACTATCTGCTCCTGGAAGAGCGCTTCGCACAAACAGGAAGCGAGACATCCCTCCAATCCCTGGCTACATTGGTGGCGCAGGTCCGCGCGAGCGATCCACTACCCGATGCTGCGCGCTATGATCAACTCTTGGAACGTATCACATCACACCAGGAATTTGTGTCGCCGACCGAACTCTTCCTGGAGGATCTCCGCTACTATCGCGCCGATCGCCCCGAACACCCGCAATTTGAGATTCCGGTGCGACCCGTCCTCACCGAAAGCCCGACCGAGACCACGGCCACTCTTCCCCTCTTGTCCGGGCAGGCCCACGCGCGGCGTCTGGATATCGACGGCGTAAACCTGGCTTCCGCCCGCCTCTCGGGTAGCCACGACGGCGCGAACTTCGAAGAACTTCAAACGCTGGCCGGTTCCGGGCTCGCCGGGGCCAAGGGCGCCTGGCTACTCTCACCCCCCCCTGTCCACCCCACCCTGAAGCTGACCCTCAGCGCGGCACAGGACATACCAATGCTGAAAGAAGTGCGCCTCTTTGGGGATAAGCCCGCGGCGGAGATGGAGTGCGGCTATGCCACCATCACGCCAGCCATGGCTGCCTCCTTCGAGGGACGTCCCTGGGCGCTGAAGGCACAGGCGGGCGCCTTTCTCAATACGGACAGGCCCCGCTTTGCTTCGTCACCCACGGCGGTCCGGGTAACGCGCACGCGAAGCGATCTGTACATCGCGATTCAGGCGAACGACCATGATCCTGCGGCCATGATCGCGGACCTCGCGCAACGGGATGCCCCCTTGTGGCAACAGGAAAGCGTGGAGATCTGGCTTCAGCCCGAGGGCGAGCTGCCTCTTCGGCTTGTCGCCAGTCCGCTGGGCACCCAGTACGACAGCGAGGCGAATGATGTCGGCTGGGACGGCGACTGGGAAGTGGTGGCGGCGAAAACCGGGACCGGATGGAATGCCCTCTTCCGAATTCCGATTGGATTGGTCGGCAATCCGAAGCGTGGAACCAGCCTGCCCATCAATATCGTGCGCAACCGCCACGGTGCCGGTGAAGAGCGGAGCGCCTGGGCCCACGGCTATGGCGCGCAACCCGATCTGCAATGGGGTGTGCTGCGCTTTCCGTAAGGAGGGGAGGGACACGCGCACACTCCAACCGATAATTCGAGCCACTCCGGGTGCCACCTCAATCGAGCAACGCTCGTTTGGGTGCCCTGGGACGCGATAGTCCAGCATAATGAAGGCGACCGGGATTAGCCTTTTGAAGAATCGACACAAAGATGCCGGGTGCACAAGCCGGATTGGATGCTTCGCGGTATGCCTATAGGAAACTGCTCTCAGCGTACCCCAAACGGGCTGAGGCCGAATTGAGGCGGCACCCGCAATAGGCCTTTGTCACTCCGGATCTCCCATGGTCACGCCAGTTCCCGCCGGGTGCCCGTGCGGCGGTACGTCCCTACCGCGCTGCGACGCGGCTGCCGGGCTCGAGGTCGTTCTTGGGATCGAGAATGATAGCTTCCTCCAATTCCAATCCGCTGGTGATGGCCGCCCAGGTGTCGTTCTTCAGGCCGACCGTTACCTTGCGCAATTCCGCGCTGCCACCGTCCACGACAAAGACGTACCACTCCCCCTCGCGGCGAAATACCGAACGTTCCGGCACGGCAATGGCATCGGTCGTTTCGTCGGTGATAATGCGGACATCCAAGCGAGTGCCCGCGCGGAGTTGGAGTGCGGAATTGTCGAAGGCGATGATGGTCTTGACCCGCTGCTGCTCGATGCCCAGCGATGATATCTTTTGAAAGGCGGAGGGGTAGATTCGGTCCACCTTGCCCAGGACGGGCGCCTCGCCCAGGGCCTTTCCGATGAGTTCCACCGCATCGCCCGGCGTCACTGCGACAACCTCCTCAGAAAGGACATCGCTTTCGATCTCCATGGTGCCGAGGTCGCCAAGCTTCATGATCGGTGTGCCCGCCGCCAGCACCCGCGTATTCTCAATGTATTTTTCCAGCACTGGACCGGACACGGGCGCGCAGATCATGGCTTTCTTGAAGTCGCTCTGTAAAATCGCCAGCTCCGCTTCCAGACGCTGAATTTCCGCACCATAGACCTGACGCATGTACTCGTTGTCGTCCATGGACGACGCCACGCGGCTCGCCGCCAACTGGGCGATCTCGACATTCTTTCGGGCGGCGGCCACGGCGAGCTGGGCCCGATCCACCTGCTCCAGCAGTCCCTCGTGGGTGCGCTGGGCATCGTCAAGCAGGCTCTGGGCGGCGACGCCCTCTTCAACGAGCTTCTTGACGCGCTCGTACTCCCGTCGAGCCTGCTCGGATTCAATGCCCGCGACGCGGTGCTGCGTTTCGGCTATTTGAAGTTGATCCGACATTTCCTTGATACGTACCGAGGCCGTATCCGTATCTTCCTTTTTCGGCTTGCCGCTGGCCAATCCGTCAATCTGAAACTGCGATTGCTGAATCAGGAACTCCGCGGCTCGGATCTTGTGCTCCAGATCGAAGGTGTCTATCTCCGCAAGGATGGCGCCCACCTCCACCACATCTCCCACCTCAAGGCCCATGCGCTTCAAGGTGCCCGAGAGCGGCATATCCACCGTGTACTCATCGCGAAGGCGAGTCTTGGCCTCTTCCGTGATGTACTCGCGCACCGCCCGCTTTTCCGGCTTGCCGATTTCGACCAATGCCGGCTGGGGCCGCATGGAAAGCACGGCGAATCCAAGAAGAACGGCGACGATGGCCGTGCCGATGATTTTCTTTCTGCTGATAGTCATAGGTTTATGCGGTATCCATGGGAATCAAGAATGCGGATTTCAATTCAGTCTCTGCAAATTCGTGAACAGACTCAACCACGGTCGTTGGCCGCAATCAAGAGGAAGTGAACCGCAAATTTACGCAAATTCACGCAAATACTTTGATGGGAAAGAAGGAAGAGCGCTGAACCGCGAATGAACGCAAATGGACGCGAATATCCAGTTGTCCTTCATACATATGAATGGTCCTTTCCGCAGTTCACTAAACATGTTCGTTCAATTCATTCTGGTTGCTGACTTGCACGTCCTACACACAGTTGAAAAATTCGCGTCTATTCGCGTTCATTCGCGGTTAAAGGCCGTTTCCTTCCGTTTGAAGAAACAATTTGCGCTAATTTGCGTAAATTTGCGGTTTAGCTCTTTGGTGTTGCGGTCGGAGGCCGCTCCAGGTCTATTCGTGGTTCAACTTTTCCTTCCGTCCTTACTCCCGCTCCTTTAACACCTCCACCAGATCCAGTTGCTCGATCTTTCTGCGCACCGCCAAATTCGCCAGCAGCACGAAGGACATGGTCAGCAGGATCGCCGTGGCGTAGGTGCTCCGGTCGATGTGAAAGGGCAGCCGAAACATGTCGTTGCTGTAGGCCTTCACGAGGAGCGCGCAGATGCCTATCCCCATGGGAATCCCGGCGAAAATGCCGAGCACGCCCATCAAGATGTTCTCATGGTACATGATTCGACCCGCCTCGCTGGAGGAAAAACCCAGCACCCGAAGCGAGGCAAGCTCCCGCTGCCGCTCAGACAGCGACACGGCAGTGATATTGTAAATGATGGAAAAGGCGATCACGGCGGCGAAGGAAAGGAGAATGGTGTTGGTAATCGCCATGCTCTGGCCGATCGTCTTCTTGATGGAATCGTAGGCGTCCTGGTTGAAGCTGACCGCCGCGATCCCGCCAATTTCTTTGAGGCGCTTGTTCAGCGCGGGGCGTCCCCCGTCCTCGATCCGCAAGAGGGCACTGTTGAGGGCAAAGGGCTCGTCGAGCATGCGGCTGAGGTCGTGCAGATCCATATAAGCGCCCGTCCCCACAAACTGCTGGGCCACGGCGCGCACGTTAATCGTGAAGGTGCGATCGATGCGCCCCAGCAGGGGTTCCAGCTCGATGGTGTCACCGGGCTCCACGGCCAGTTCCTTCGCAAGACCGTCCGCCAGCACGACGGTGTTCCCACCCAGGGCAAAGGCCTCGCGTTTGAAATTCATCACCTTGAACATTTCCGAGTCGGCCGCCACGCCGGTTACGATGATGTCTTTCTTCCTCCATTCGGTTCGGATCTCGAAAGGATACTCCAGGAAAGCCTCCGCCCGTCGGACGTGGGGAAAGCGGCTGGCCTCAAGCAGGGCGTCCTTCCCCTGTTCCTTCTGGAAACTAACCTTTACGTCGTCCCGCTGCACATCCCTGAACTGAAAGTTCATCCCGAACTCGGTGGAGTCGGTCATGAAAAAGCCCATGAGGAGGAGGCTGAGCGAAATGGCGACGCCAAAAAGATTGACGCCCGCGCGGAATCGATTGCGGGAGATGTTGCGGAAGATCATTTTCCAGGTGAAGCTCACCCGGCGCCAGAGGGGAGGAAACAGCTCGATCCAGACCTTATTCACGGTGCGCGGGGCCTCGGCGCGCATGGACTCCGCAGGCCGGATGCGGGCCGCCTGAATGGCCGCGGTAAGCGCGCCGAGCGTGGCGAAGACGAGCGTGATACCCATGGACCGGGCGAGCACATCCCAGTACACGCGGGATTCGAGAATGGGGAACTGGTAGAACTGGACGTAGATCCGGATCATCCCCCCCGCCATCCACTGGCCGAGGAGGAAGCCACCGACACATCCGACGAGCGCGAGGACGATACCGTATTCAATGTAATGAACACCTACGGCCCAGTTGGAATAGCCGAAGGCCTTCATCAGTCCGATCTGGGTGCGCTCGGTGCGCACCATACGGTTAAGCAGAATCAGAATGATGAGGGCGGCTATCCCCAGAAACAAGGTCGGAATAATCTTTGCCGAGACCCCGAGTCCCTTGATCTCGTCGGAGATGAATCGATTCGAAATCTGGTTTTCCCGCTTCGTTTTGGCAAATACGCCGTAGGGGTCGAGGATCTTGTCCGCCTCGTCGAGGATCACGTCGAGGTCATGAGGATCGTCCACGAGCCCTACGATGTTGTTGCAGGCGGATTTCAAATCAAGGGCCGTCTCCGCAAAGTCTTCCGGTACCCACAGGATCCCGAAGCCCTCCGGGCTGGGCACCAGCGACTGCACGTTTCGAATCATGTAGACGTACTCCGGCGATGCACCAATGCCCACGATGCGCAGGGAATACTTCTTGTTGTCCACGGAGATGTGAACGCGGTCCCCGATCTCCAATCCATTCGCACGGGCGAAATGCTGGCTCAGGACGGTCTCGCTCTGGGCGCCGGGTTCGAAGTAGCGCCCGGCGAGCAACACCATGTCGTTGATGACCGGCACCCGGGGCAGGGGCATGGAGATGAGCCGCCCGATGCGCGGCTCGTCCACACCGGGAATATCGACATTGACCTCTTCCACAATGCGCTTGCGCACCTGGCGCACGCCGGGAATGGCCTCAATCTTGTACACGGCGGTTTCAGGCGCGCGATCCACGAGAATCTCGAAATCGGCGAAGCGATTCTGGGCATAGTAGGTGTCGCGGGTCAGGCTCAGATTGAGGTACGCGGAGTAGACACAGATATAGGCCGCGATACCGCACATGACCACCGCCACTACGCCCAGCGATTGGGGCCACGCCAGCAGCATGCTCCGGATTAGCTTCTTATGGAAGGCCCTGATTACCACACGAGGTCATCCACCGTTTTCCGGACCGCGTTGCGCTCAATGGACTGCACATGGCCGTCCCGCATCTGGATAACGCGATCCGCCAGTTCGGCGATGGCCGCGTTGTGGGTGATGATGATGAGGGTCGTCTGGATACGCTGATTAATCTCGCTCAGGGCCTCCAGCACGACTTTGCCGGTGGCAATGTCCAGGGCGCCCGTGGGCTCGTCGCACAGCAGAATCTCGGGGCGCTTCGCCACGGCACGGGCAATGGCGACCCGTTGCTGTTCGCCGCCGGAGAGCTGCGAGGGAAAGTGGTTGCGCCGCGGGCCGAGCTGCACCAGATCGAGGGCCTCCCGCGCGGGCATGGGGTCGAGGGAGATCTCGGTGGCCAGTTCCACGTTTTCCTCCGCCGTCAGGTTGGGCATGAGGTTGTAGAACTGGAAGACGAATCCGATGTAACGACGGCGATACTGGGTACGCTGGCTTTCGTCGAACTGGGCGAGATCTTCCCCGCCGAAGCGTATGGAGCCCCGCGTGGGACCGTCCAGGCCGCCGATAATATTGAGCAGTGTGCTCTTGCCCGAACCGCTCGGCCCGAGGATCACCAGAAACTCGCCCCGGTCTATGGTGAGGGTGGCCCCGCGAAGGGCGGGCACCACCACCTCCCCCATATGATATTCCTTGCACACATCGTCCAGCGTGAAGAGGACCGTGCCCGGTGCTTCTGTAATGGATCCTGCCGACTGCATGAACGAAAGTCTCGCTGGCAAGGTGCGCGGCCCTTGCACACTGGACATTTACTACTTTTCCCGCCGCCGCTCGAAGCCATTCGCTCCGGGAAAAACGACACGCCACCGTCGTCGACGCTTCGTCGGATCTCTGATCGCGACAAATCCGAAACCGAACTCAGGCGCGAACGCCGACTTCAGCCCTTGGCGCGGTGCATGGCCGCAACATACTGCTTGATGCGCGTGTCGAAGATGCTGAGCAATTTCTCGTGCAAGGCCGCATTGGACGCCGCGATAATGGACTGGTGGTTGTGCTCGGAGCTGTCCAGCAGCAACACGTCGTCGAAATGTTCGCCGAAGGCGTCGGTAACGATGCAACCGGCCTCCTGGGCAATCAACAGGGACGCCGCCATGTCGTAGGGTGCGATACCGAGTACCGTGCCGCGGCCCGCATTGATGAATTGATCCTGGACCAGATCCGGAATCTCTTTCATGTAGCGGCTGGCAAAATCCACACACGCGTCCAATTGATTGGTCAGAAGGCGCGTCAGGCTGTATGAGGTGCTGTTACAGGCGAAAAAACCGCCCTTGAGGCTTGTAAGATCGATCAACGGCGCGGCTGTGGGGAAAATCAGGGCCGCCGGACGGGCCGGCACGGTCATGGACCAGGCGATCGTTTCCAGATTCACATTTTCAGACAGTTTCGGCTTCCTGGTCTTGCCATCGGGCGTATAAATTCGGGCCCCTTTGCCGCGCTCGGCGTAAAAGGTCCGCTCGCCCATGATTTCCATCACACAAGCGCTTTCCACGTCGGCCATGGTGGGTCGTTCGATAACGCTGGTGGCGGCAATGGCAACCACACAGGCCTCGAAGCCGTTCTTGGCCGCACGGGTGCCGTCGATAGGATCGACGATCAGCAGATGCTGGGGCGGATCGTTGGAGAAGGTTGAATAGCCGGAATCTTCCGAATAGTACGCTACGGGCGCGCGCTCGGCCTTGAGATAGGCCAGCAGCGCCTTCTCGGCCACTTTATCTATTTCGAAGGTCGCGTCGCCGCTCACGGCGGAGTCCACCACGTCGCGGCCCTTGACCTGCTGCACCATCGGCGCAACGACGGCCTTGATGGCTTCGGACAGTCCAAACAGGAAGGTCCGGGGAAGCAGTTTCCCACTTCCGCGAGAGACTTTGGCTTCACGCGACGAGGCTGCGGGCGTGGTGGGGGCCTTGGCGACGGCGGGCTTTGGTGCTTCGGGAGCCGAGGGAACCGCCTTTGACGGGGCCGCCTTCGCCACGGCCGGTTTTTCCGGAGCCGCCTTGGGGGCCGCCGGGGCAGATTTCACGGTGGAGGTCTTGGAGCCCGACTTAGGCGGAACCACCTTCGATGGCGAGGCTTTCGGGGCTGCCGCTTTCACCGGCGCGGATTTCGCGGCCACACGGGCAGGGGGCGTCTTCGCCTTGGGGGCGGGCGATTTGGAGGCTGCCTTGCCCGACGGGGCCGATTTCGATGGCGCCTTGGATGCCTGGGTGGGCTTCACCGCTTTGGCGGGGGCGGCTTTGGGTTTGGCCGTGGCCTTGGCCACGCTTTTTCCGGCGGGTCTGGGCGCGCTCTTCTTGCTCGCCACCGCTTTGGACGCCTTCGCTTTGCTCTTACCTGTTGCCATCGCCGCCCCTAGCGTTCCTGTTTCGAGTCATGTGCATGCGGTTTCCCAAGGCGCAATGAAACCAACGCCTGTTTCGATTTGCAGCGCCGGGCTCCGAACATCTCACTGGGCGATACACGCTGCCCGTGAATATGGCGCTTCGGTCCCGTTCTCGGTACAAATCTCGAATTTCACCCTGGCCGCCACCATCGTGGCAAAAACCTATCGAATAACCAGTTGGACTACGGGTTTCCGGCTGGGGATTCGCCCCAACAATCCAGCCCGCAATCACTTAAGTGTTTGTCACACGCTACAGGAGCACCGCCATTCCGGCGTGACTTTTTCGGAACCTGCCGCACGATATGGCTGTTCCCTGGCGAGCGGAAAAGGGTCGCCAATAGTGTTAAAAGCCTGCACTACTCCGGTAGTATAACCGATTTTAGCAGTTGCTCCAGTATTTGTCCAGAGCTTTCTGGCGGGTGCCGGTTTTCAGAATGCCCCGGCCACGGCGCGCCCCGCGATCCACTCTGGACCGGCCCCGCGCGCGTTGCCCCAGCTTCAGTTCTCTCGGACGACGTCCAGAACGCTCCGCACTTCTTCTTCCAAGTCTCGGAGTCGCAGGGGTTTAGTCAACACCTTCGACGCGCCCGCCTGGAGGGCCTGCTGGGTATCCCGGGCGAATCCCGTTACAATCAGCACCGGCACGTCGGGATGCTTCTTGCGGATTTCTGTCAACGCCTGGATGCCACCCATCCGGGGCATCTCGAGGTCCATGGTTATGACATCGAATCGATTGGACTCACACAGCGCCACGGCCTCGGCCCCATCGGACGCCAAAAATACGTCAAAACCGCAGATCTGAAACCAGCGCTGAAGCGCGCTGCGAATGTTTGCCTCATCGTCCACGATAAGTATCGAGGGTTTCCCCATCCAACTTGCCTTCCTGTTGCCCGTCTCGCCGATCGATGCCCCGTATTTGCGGACGCTATCCCCGGAATCTACGCAGACCTCAAGCCCGTTTTCGTCACCCGGATGGAGACCGCGCAGGTGTGCGGCCGACGCTCATCCTCGACCGACCGCGGGTAGACTGCGCGGACCTTGGCCCCGGGAAGTGAAACCGGGCTTCACAACGTTCCGTTTAAGTTCACTTTTGATCCATTATACCGGATTTCCCGGAAATGGTGGGAGAATTCATTGGATTCTCCACACCTGATATTTGGTGTAACGCATACGCCGATCAGCGCGGTGCGGGTGAGCCGCCGGGTTGAGCGGCTTTGAATGGACCGCACGGCTGTGGTATAAAAGAGGTGGCTTTTCTGACCCCATCCCCCAAGGCATCCCGCAAGCTCCTATGAACCGACCCCTTATTCTGGTTACCAACGACGATGGTGTCCGTGCACCGGGACTGCGCCTTCTGGCGGAAGCGCTTGAGGCGGTGGGCCGCGTGGAAGTGTATGCCCCGGAGAGCCAGCAGAGTGCGGTGGGCCACAGCGTATCGCTCCATAAACCATTGCGCGTGAACGCTTTGGAGCCCGGATGGCACATGGTGGATGGGACCCCGACGGACTGCGTGATGCTGGCGGTGCGATCCCTGCTGGGCGAGCGCCCCGCGCTGGTCGTATCCGGGGTCAACCCCGGGGCCAACCTGGGGGATGATGTGACCTATTCGGGAACGGTGGCGGGGGCCTTTGAAGGCATGCTTCTGGGGATTCCCTCCATTGCGGTGTCCGACGTGAGCTATCGCCCGGAACACATGGCCACGGCGGCACAGGTGGGCGCTCAGGTGGCCCGCTATGTGCTCCAGCACGGCCTGCCGGAAGATACGACGCTGAACGTCAATGTGCCGGACCGGCCCTTTGAAGAGCTTCAGGGCATTGCGGTGACCCGGATGGGGCGCCGGGACTATCACGACGAGATTGTGCGCCGGGAAGATCCCCGGGGCGGCATCTATTATTGGATAGGCGGCGACGAGCCCTCCCACATTATGGAGTCGGGCACGGACTTCGAGGCCATCGAGCAGGGCAAGGTCAGTGTGACTCCCCTGCATCGCGATATGACCCACCACGCGGTCATGCACCGCTTTTACGAGCCCGCCATTACCCTGTAACGAACGCGGCACATGTCGCGAAAACACCGAGAAGGTTCAACCATGAAGTGGGTACGAAATCTTTATGACTGGGTGCTGAGCTGGGCCGAAACGCCTTATGGCAGTGTGGCCCTGTTTGTCCTGGCCGTTGCCGAGTCGAGCTTTTTCCCCATTCCGCCCGATGTGTTACTGGTCGCCCTGTGCGTCGGCAAGCGAGCTCACGCGCTGAGATTTGCGCTGATCTGCACTGCGGGTTCCGTGGTTGGTGGCGTTATCGGATACGGCATCGGCTGGGGAGCCTGGGCTGCGGTTGACCAACTCTTTTACACCTATGTGCCGGGCTTTACCGAAGCTAAATTTCATTCCGTCGGCGATTTGTACGAGCAGTACAACTTCTGGGTGGTCTTCATCGCCGCCTTTACGCCGATCCCCTACAAGGTCATCACCATCGCTGCGGGCGTCTTCCACGTGTCTTTCCCCATGTTCGTCGTGGCGTCGTTGATCGGTCGTGCCGCGCGCTTTTATCTCGTGGCGGGCCTCCTCTACCACTATGGCGAGCCGATCAAGGGCTTTATCGACAAGTGGTTCAACCTGCTCGTTGTGGCGTTTACCGTTCTACTGGTAGGCGGCTTCGCATTGCTGAAATACGCCCACTGAGCCGTTGCGCCACCTGTCCATTCGTAGGCACGGCCACGGGACATGCCGCCAGTCTCCTGGTTGCGCCGGTTGAAGAGTTCGGCCTGGCGGTATTTCATTTCCAGTATGGAGAGCATGAGATACACCTACTGGGAAGATGCCGGCATGTTTGTCGGTTACTTGGAAGAGTTTCCCGACTACATGACCCAAGGCATTTCGCTGGATGAGCTCAATGAAAACTTGCGGGATATCTACGACGAATTAACCAGCGGGAGCATACCTGCTGTGAGACACGTCGCGGAACTTTGAGTCTCATGAATGCACACGGTCCGAATGATAACCCATCGGCGGAGCCCAGTATGCTGACCTCGGAGCAACAACTACTTTTCAAGACGCAGGGCATCGTGAAACTGCCTTCGGCGGTTCCGAAAAAGCAGACGGAAGCGGCGAAGCGCTTTATCACCTCGGAGTTGGAGCGCCTGAAGTTGAAAACCGGTGGGAAGTTGTCCGCGTCGAAAATTGAGGCCCTTCCCCACTTTCAACAAACCACCCGGCTCGGACAGTTGATCACCACTGGCCCCTGGCTGGAGCGCTTGTTCGCACCGGAACTCCTCGCCAGCATGCGAAACGTCGGCGGACTTTCCTCCACGGCGGAGAAACCGCAGGTCCAGCTATTGCTTTCTCTCCCCCACAAGGCGGCGTGGTCTCTCGGCGGCCTGAACTGGCACCTCGACCTGACCCCGCCCAGGAACGACGTGGTTGCGGGCGTCCAGGCTTTTGTGCTTATGGACGACCTTCGCGCGAGAGGAGGCGGGACCCTCGCCCTCGCGGGCTCCCACAGGCTCCACTATATTCCGGAGGCCCGGGAGGACGGTGCGCAGCGCCTTCTACGACGGGACCCGGTACTGTGTGCGCTGTTCAACCCTGCAGACATCGATGCCGAGGCGTTGTTTCAACAACGGGACTTGTGCGGTGTCCCCATCTCCATCGTTGAAATGTGCGGTGGGGCGGGCGACGTCTTCTTGATGGACATGCGCGTACTCCACTCCCCATCGATTAATGCGTCTAAGAACATTCGCATGATGGCCACCGCGCGCCTGATTGCCCCCACGCCCTAGTCGCGGTGCCCATACGCCGCTCCACTCGAACTGAGGAAGCCAACATGAACCATAAGGACCTGCTCTTCCAGCCGCTTCGCCTCGGCGCGCTCAATCTCCCCCATCGTATTCTGATGGCACCGCTCACACGGGCGCGGGCGACCGGACGCATCCCGAACGATTTAATGGTGGCATACTATGCCCAGCGTGCGTCGGCGGCGCTGATCATCTCCGAAGCCACCGCCATCAGCGAGCAGGGATACGGGTGGCACGGTGCCCCGGCGATCTACACGGACGACCAGGTAGCGGGCTGGCGAAAGGTGACGGACGCGGTCCACACGGCGGGCGGGCGAATGGTGCTGCAACTGTGGCACATGGGCCGCATCTCTCACCCCGACTACCAGGGTGGCGCGGCTCCGGTTGCACCCAGCGCTCTTGCTGCGACGGGCGAGGCCCACACGCCGACGGGGAAAAAGCCCTTCACCGTACCGCGCGCGTTGAGCGTCTCTGAAATCAAGGGAATCGTGGCGGACTACCAGATCGCCACCCGCCGGGCGCGGGAAGCGGGCTTCGACGGTGTAGAGATCCATGGCGCGAACAGCTACCTCATTGACCAGTTTCTTCGGGATGCGTCGAACCGGAGGACGGACGGGTACGGCGGCTCCATAGAGAATCGCGCGCGTTTTCTGCTCGAGGTGGTGGAGGCGGTGGCGGACGCCTGGTCCGCAGATCGCACGGGCCTTCGGCTGAGCCCCACGATGAATGGCAACGGCATGGGCGACAGCGATCCCGTGGCGCTGTATAGCCACGTGGGCAAGGCCCTGAATCCCTTTGGGCTCGCGTATCTTCACGTGGCGGAAGCGATTCGACCGGGGCGTCTGTACAATCCCGACGCGCCCCGCGTGACGCCTTACCTCCGCGAAGCGTTTGAAGGCCCCCTGCTGGCCAATGGCGGCTATGACAAGGCCACGGCGGCAGACGCGATTCGCGAGGGCCGCGCGGACGCGATCGTATTCGGGCAGAAATTCATCGCCAACCCCGATCTGCCCCTGCGTTTCAAGACGGATGCGCCTTTGAACGAGCCCGATCCTGCGACCTATTACTCGGAGGGCGTCGAAGGCTATCTGGACTATCCGGCGCTGGGTTGATACTTGAGATCGCGAACCGGCGCTATTTCTTATCCTTCAAATGCTTCCCCAGCCGGACAAGCTGACTGTGGGTGTCTTCCGGGATGTGACCGTTCTCGTTCTCGATGGGTACGTTGATCGTGAGCGCACCGCCGACCGCCTTCACATTGTCGACAAACTGGAAGAGTTCTTTGTCGGTGTAGTGGCAATACTGATTGGGGACGGCCGGGTTAAAGGTCAGGTCGATCGGCAGCAGACCGTGCCACTGGACGTTGTCGATAAATTGTCCCTCGGGCATGTAGAACTTTGCCTCCTGGCCGCGCTTGCGCAGCTTGCGGTTCTCGTCTACGAGAATGTTTCCTTCTCCGGGCGGGTACACGAAGTCGGTGCGGATCTTCCCGTCTTCCAACAGGTGAATTTCGCCCGCGTGGTAATCCTCAATCGGGCACAGCGGCTTGATCGTGCCCGCCGCGCAGAATTCGGCCCCGCTGAAGGCGATGACCGCATCCGGATTGCCGGCGCGGCATGCGTCCATCTCCCGCTGCCAGGCGGCATCATCCTGGGGACCGCAACTGTCAAACCACCACCCGTCAATGTCCTTTCCGCCCTTGAGCGACAACTCCCGGACCAGTTCGTTGTGCCGCTCCACATAGCCCTCGGTGCCCAGGCCGATCAGGCTCTTCACCACGGGATCCGCACCGGTGTGAGGGCTCGGCATGTAAACGATCAACCGCTTTCCCCGCGCGTGGAGAAGGCGGCCCAGCTCGGGGATCAGTTCGCGACGCGGCGAGATGCCCGGCTGGAGTTTGTCCACATATTCGCTCCGGCTTGAAAGAAAACCCGTACCCTGCATGAGCGTGAAGATGACCCAGTCCGCCCCGGTCTCCTCGATCTGGGCGACGTAGGCCTCCAGATCGAAATTGTCCACCATACGATTCAAGTTCGCTGTTTTTTCCTCCGGCGTGGCCCCTTCGGGCGAAAGCAGGTAATGGGTCATGACGCCGAAAGAGCCCTGGGCCATCCACGCCGCCTTGTTGGGCGCGCCATCGGGCCTCAGGGCTTCTACCGTCACGCTGGCCAGTGCGGTGCAGGACAGGCCGATAGACAACATCGCAGTAGCGAAGGTTCGCACGAAGTACTTCAAAATAATCTCCTTTAAGATGACACTCCGCAGTCGGCAGTTCGGCTGCACCTGTGCTCAAACTTGTTTCGGCACAACCCACGGCTCGCGATAGGTGCGTCGCACGTAGCTGTTGGCCTCGTCGTCATCGATAAATCCTTCGGTCGCGGCGTCAATATGCAATCGGCGCCCGGTCCGGTAGGCAATGTTCCCATAGAGGCCGAGCAGCGTGGAGCGATGGCCCTCCTCAATGTCCGCGTTTGGCTGCGCGCGCGACCGAATGCTGTCCAGGAAGTTCGCCATATGCTTGACGTTGGACGGCGTATATTGCCCCGGCTGGATTTGAATACTTTGCCCGTCTGCGTTGAAGACCTGGAAGCCACCGCCCATGCGACCGAGGTACATGAACTGGCGCGTGCCGTAGATTTCCACCCGCGTCCCCGCGAAGCTGAGCTATCCCCAGTTTGGTGCAGCCTGTGCGGTGGCCAGTATTTTGAGTGCATCCACGGCGTCCGATATTTTCT
>JAEUWI010000062.1 GCA_016791475.1 Candidatus Hydrogenedentota bacterium | reverse complement strand
GTTCTTGGTTAGCTACCCAAGATTGGAACGAATGCGTGGTCGCATTTTCAATTTACAGAACATATGCTACGTCATCAGGACTACGCGCTTCGGTCGCGAATTATTGTCACCGAGTACCCGGATCGACTTGTATTTGAGAGCGCGGGGAGTTTCTTTGAGGGAGACGTTACCGACTATGCGCTTTCGGAAAGGACGCCGCAACGTTATCGTAATCGTTTTCTAGCCGATGCGATGGTTAACATGAATATGATCGACACCATGGGATACGGGATTCGGATGATGTTTCAGGCACAGAGAAGGCGCTTTCAAGCCATGCCCGATTTCGATCTATCGCGGCCCGATGGCGTAAGAGTTACCGTGCATGGCCGAATAATCGATCCCAACTATACGGCGCTGCTGATGGAGAAAAAGGAATTGCCCCTGAAATCCGTGGTATTGCTGGACAGCGTTCAGAAGCAACGTCCGATTTCCCGGGAGGAGGCCAGTGTCTTGCGACGGGAGAAACTTATCGAAGGTCGCTATCCAAACATTTATGTGGCGGCTCATGTTGCAACGAGAACTGACGACAAGGCTGCGTACATACGAAATCGGGCTTTCGATGACGGCCATTACAAGAAACTTGTTGTTAACTATATTAAACAATATGGAGTGGCTACTCGCCATGAGATCGACGGACTTCTAATGGATAAGCTTTCGGATATTCTCTCGTGGTCGCAAAAGAAGAACAAAATAAGGAATCTGCTTAGCGTCATGTCAAAGAAGGACGCCACTATTCGGAATACAGGATCGGGGCGACGTTCGAATTGGGTGCTGAATCTAGACAAAAAAGACAATATC
This sequence comes from Candidatus Hydrogenedentota bacterium, assembly GCA_016791475.1. Classification (NCBI taxonomy): domain Bacteria; kingdom Pseudomonadati; phylum Candidatus Hydrogenedentota; species Candidatus Hydrogenedentota bacterium. Next base: position 40,470 of record JAEUWI010000062.1, on the reverse strand, counting down.
TAGACGTTCAAAATGTGTGGCTCTTAGGTGTAAAATTTTGAAAATACATCACTTACATGTGTTTTTACGTCGAGGGGTTTAGACGCAAAACAGAAGCTTCTGACGATTGAGCCGCTCACAAACCACACGCCGAACAGGATTCGAAACGTAAGCTCCAATCCCTTCGATGCTGTAAGCCCGGACTGAAAAAGGCAGGCTCGAATCGGTTCTGGGAGTGACAGACGCTGACGCGTGTGTATTGTCTCCCGCCAAATTCTGTCAGGAGAACGTGCTATGCTTCCAGCGACCGAAAGTGTGCATGATCGGCATACGGTAGGGAGGGTGCGTATCGTGCAAAAGATATCATCCTCATTGTCCAAAGCGCACGCCTTTGTTCGTTGCTTAACATTGGCGACTAACGAGAGGGTAACCGCCCATTTCCAATTTACGGCAGGCGCGGGTCCCGTCTTCGTGCGTGGGGCGGCTCATTCTGGTATAAAGTACGCTGCGGCCTGAATGTATTGAGCCGAAATGTGTCTCTTGCCCGCCCTGCGGTCGGGCCCCCGGTTTTCTCTGGAGTACCCCAAACCGAATGACAGAAAAAAAGCATAGTCTCGATCAACTACGCATCGACCGCAGTACCCCTCGTCGAAGCGGCGCGCCCTTTTTCTTCCTGTTGCTGCTGGTCGCCGGTGGGGCGGGCGGCGGGGCCTGGTGGTGGGCCAATCAGCCCAAGGCACTCGCGGTGAAGACCCACGTCGTCTCCGAGACGACTACCGGCGGGGAAAGCGGCAATACCCTGCTGAATTCCTCTGGCTACGTCACGGCGCGGCGGGAGGCCACGGTTTCCTCCAAAGTCTCCGGCAAGGTCCTCGAAGTGCTGGTGGAGGAGGGGATGTCGGTGGAGGAGGGTCAGGTTCTCGCGCGCATCGATGCCTCCAACACCGAGCAGAGTCTCCGACTGGCCGAAGCCCAGGCCGCCTCGGCCCGTAAGGCCCTGGCGGAAACCCGGGTGAACATCGCTCAGGCCGAGCGCGACCTGAAGCGATTCGCCAATTTGGCGAAAGAAGGCATTGGCAGCGAGGCGGATACGGACCGGGCCCAGTCTCAGGCCGAAGCGCTGAAAGCCCAGCTCGAACGGCAGACGGCCGATATTGCCGTGGCCGAGCGCCAAATCGCCGTGTGGAAGCAGGAAATCGAAGACACCATTATCACCGCGCCTTTTGCGGGTGTAGTGACCACCAAAAACGCCCAGCCCGGCGAAATGATCTCTTCCATGTCGGCGGGCGAATTCACCCGCACCGGCATCTGCACGATTGTGGACATGACCTCCCTCGAAATCGAGGTGGATGTGAGCGAGAGCTACATCAATCGCGTGAGCGCGGGCCAGCCCGTGGAAGCGACCCTGGACTCGTACCCCGAGTGGAAGATTCCCGCGAAGGTTATCGCCATCATCCCCACGGCGGACCGCCAGAAGGCCACGGTAAAGGTGCGCGTCGCCTTTGATGAGCTGGATCCCCGCATCCTTCCGGAAATGAGCGTGAAAGTGGCCTTTCAGAGCAAGGAGGAAGCGAAGCCCGTGGAGAAGTTTACCGCCATTCCGGAGGCCGCCGTGCGCCAGCGCGACGGCCGCGATATCGTGTGGGTGGTGAGCGAGGGCAAGGTAAAGCCCCGCCCCGTGACCATAGGGGACAAGGTCGGCGGGCAGGCGCGGGTTCAGGCGGGGGTCAGCAGTGGGGAACGGATTGTAATCGAAGGATTTGACTACCTGGCGGAAGGCGCCAGTGTAACGGAGGCTACGGGATGAGTGAAGGCAAGAAAGTACTGGTAACCGTCGACCATGTGGACAAGAATTTCCGGCGCGGTTCGGAGCATATCCATGTTCTGTCGGACATGCACCTGGAGGTGAAAGAGGGCGAGTTTCTCGCGCTCATGGGGCCCTCGGGCTCCGGCAAGACCACGCTGCTGAACCTGATCGGCGGCCTGGATCGCGCCACCAAGGGCACGGTGACCATCGGCGGCGACCGGATAGACAATATGTCCGACCGGCAGCTCGCGGCCTGGCGGGCGCGCCACGTGGGCTTCGTGTTTCAGTTTTACAACCTGATGCCCGTTCTCACGGCGGAGCGGAACGTGGAGCTGCCCCTGCTCCTCACGCACCTCTCAAAAAAGGAACGGCGCAAGCACGTGGAGACCGCCCTGGGTGTCGTGGGCCTGAGCCACCGCGCAAAGCATTACCCACGCACCATGTCGGGCGGTGAACAGCAGCGCGTCGGTATTGCCCGAGGCATTGTGACCGACCCCACGATCCTCCTCTGCGACGAACCGACCGGCGACCTGGACCGCAAATCGGGCGATGAAATCCTGAGCCTCCTGCAGGCACTGAATCAGGAGCACGGCAAGACCATCATCATGGTGACCCACGATCCCCACGCGTCGGCCCGAGCCACCAGGACCGTGCATCTGGACAAGGGCCAGCTCTCCGCGGAGGCGCCGGAATGAAATTCCTCGCCCTTATCTGGAGCAACCTGAAGCGGAAGAAGCTGCGCACAGCCCTCACACTGCTGTCCATCTTCATCGCCTTCCTGCTCTTCGGCCTCTTGTGTACGATCAAGGAGTCCTTCACCGGTGGTGTGACCATGGCCGGCGCGGACCGACTCATTACGCGCCACAAAGTCTCGCTCATCATGAGCCTGCCCGAGGCGCACCGGGTGAAGATCGAGCGCATCAACGGCGTGGCCTACGCGGTGCCCTTCGTCTGGTTCAACGGCATCTATCAGGACAAGCCGGAAAACTTCTTCGCCACGATCCCCACCGATCCCGAAGCCTTCCTGAAGATGTACCCCGAGTACACCCTGCCCGAAGCGGAGAAGAAGGCGTGGCTGGAAACCCGCAGCGGCGCCATCGTCGGGCGCACCCTGGCGGATCGATTCCAGTGGAAGGTGGGTGATCGCATTCCCCTCATGTCGCCCATCTGGCCCCACACGGGCGACACCGCGTGGGAATTCGATATCGTCGGTATCTTCGACGGCACCAAGAAGAGCGCGGACACTTCCGGCATGTACATGCGCTATGACTACCTCGACGAGGGGCGCGCGCGCGGCGATGGTGAAGTGGGCTGGTACGGGGTGCAGATCGCCGATCCCGACCGCGCCACGGAAGTGGCCGCCGCCATCGACAAAGAGTTTGAAAACTCGCCCTATGAGACCAAGACCGAGCCCGAGGGCGCTTTCATGCAGGGCTTTGCCCAGCAGATCGGCGATATGGGAACGATCCTCACCGCCATCCTGAGTTCGGTCTTCTTCACCATCCTCCTCGTCGCGGGCAACACCATGGCCCAGACCGTGCGCGAGCGCACCGAGGAGATCGGCGTGCTCAAGGCCATGGGCTTCACCAATGAACTCGTCCTCGCCCTGGTGCTGGCCGAGTCCAGCGTCATCGCCATGGTGGGCGGCTTTGCCGGACTCGCCGCCGCGTGGCTGATCGCCGCGGGCGGCAGCCCCGTTCCGGGCATGTTGCCCATCTTCTACTTCGCCCCGCACTATGTCGCACTCGGCGTCGCGCTCGTGTTTGCCCTCGGTTTCGTGGCGGGTATCCTGCCCGCACTGCAGGCCATGCGGCTTCAAATTGCTGTTGCCTTGCGGAGGAATGCATGATGAACTGGCTCTCTCAAATTGTCTCCGTCTCACTGTTCAGCCTGCGCACCATTCCCGCGCGCAAAGGCGCCGCGATTACCACCGCCATCGGTATCGCCGGCGTGGTGGCCGTCTTCGTCGGCGTGCTCTCTATCGCCGAAGGCTTTCGCGCCGCCATGACGGTGTCCGGACCGCAGGACGTGGCCATCGTGCTCCGGGCCGGGGCCGACAGCGAGATGACCAGCGGCCTTACCCGCGAAGAGACCCGCCTCATCGCCGATGCGCCCGGCATTGCGCGAACGCCCGAAGGAGCGCCATTCACCTCCTCGGAGCTCTTCGTGATGGTCAATCTGCCCAAGCGCAGCACCGGCACCGATGCAAACGTTCCCATGCGCGGCGTGGGCAAGGAAGCCATGGCCGTGCGCAGCGACTTCAAGATCCTGGAAGGTCGCAACATCGAGCTGGGCAAAAATGAAGTCATTGCCGGCATCGGCGCGGCCCGTTCCTTCGCCGGGCTCGACGTGGGCAAGAAGATTCACATCGGCATGATCGACTGGGAAGTCGTCGGTATCTTCTCCGGCGGCGGCGGCTCCGCCGAGTCGGAGATCTGGACCGATTCGGCCGTGCTCCAGCCGGCTTACAACCGGCAGGAAGGATTCCAGTCGGTCTACGCCAAGTTAATATCACCCCAGGACATCGATCAGTTCCGGGGCGCCCTCGAGAGCAATCCCCAGTTGAAGGTGAAGGCCATGCTCCAGTCCGAATGGCTCTCCGAGCAATCCACCATGCTCACAGGATTCATTCAGGGGATCGGCTACTTCATCACCGGGCTCATGGCCCTCGGCGCGCTCTTTGGCGCGCTCAACACCATGTACAGCGCCGTGGCCGCGCGTACCCGCGAAATTGCCACGCTGCGCGCGCTCGGTTTCGGCGCAAGCCCCATCGTTCTCTCCGTCATGTTCGAGTCCCTCGTGCTGTCGCTCGCGGGCGGCGCCGCGGGCGCGGCGGCGGCCTACTTCACGCTCAACGGCTACCAGGCCTCCACCATCAACTGGCAATCCTTCAGTCAGATCGCCTTCGCCTTCACCGTAACGCCCGCACTGCTGGCCAATGCCATCCTCTGGGCCGCAGTTATCGGCGTCCTCGGCGGACTCTTCCCGGCCATCCGGGCGGCGCGCCTGCCCATAGCGACCGCGCTCAGGGAGATCTGAGAGTTTGTGAAAGTATCGAAAAGCGGGAGCACGGACTTTCCAGTCCGTGATTGTCGTGCGACTCCGTCGCACGATACGCGGGTACGAAAACCCGCGCTCCCGATTGGCGACTGTTTTGAAGGGAAAAAATCTCAACCATTGACGAGTTCGTAAAGAATGTAGCATCCGCCTGCGATTCTAAGCGCCCCGGCCCCCATGGTCCGGGGCGCTTTCATTGTGTGCCAGGCATGGCCCCGTACTTATGAGGTGTAAGTCCTCTACAGGCCCTGATAGTGGGAACTGTTAGGCGAAGGCAACTGCGATGTCGCGAGGCATGGTGGGGAGGAAGCCCTAGCCCAAAGGTCGGACTCGACGAACAGAAACCGGATATAAGGCCGACGAACTCTGGGTAAACGTGCAATGGAACGTGACGCCCGATAGCTATCCGGAAGAGTCGCAGGTAAATCCGGCGAGGCCCGACCGAAAGTGCGATGTCTTACCCTGGGAGATCTCCGGTTCTGCCACCACGACGGTGGCTACCTTCGTGGCGACACGGGGGGATGGAATTGGAGAAGTCAGCTGAGGTCGTAGTAGCCGTCTTTTGGTGGTGAAGGACCGAATCTTTTATCGCAAGGAGCAGACTGGACGACTCGATGGACTTGGAGCCACAGCCAATCGGTGGGTATCAACTTGACCTTTTCAAGGACTGGTCGAACCCCTCGTGCCCCGATACGCGCGGTGAAGGCGGAACCGTAACTGCGGTATACGAGGCGTGGCAAGAGTCTGCGGCGTTGGATAGGAATCGAGCCTTGGCGAGACCGCTGATGGCGCGGATAGCGGAGCGAGCAAACCTGCTCGAGGCGTACCGCAAAGTCAAAAGCAACCGGGGTGCTCCGGGCCTCGACGGCATGACCGTTGAGGACTTGGGCGTCTGGTTGGGCCAACATCACGGGGCGCTGATTCGTTCACTACTGGACGGAAGCTACCAGCCGCAACCGGTGCGACGGAAAGAAATCCCGAAGCCGGGCGGTGGGGTGCGCGAACTGGGCATTCCCACGGTGGTGGACCGTCTGGTGCAACAGGCGATCCTTCAAGTGTTGGAACCGCTGGTAGACCCCTCTTTCTCCGAATCCAGCTACGGTTTCCGCCGTGGCCGGAGCGCCCACGACGCACTGCGCGCGGCGTCGGGCTACGTGGAGGAGGGTCGGAGCATGGTGGTGGACCTGGACTTGGAGAAATTCTTTGACCGGGTGAATCACGATGTCCTCATGGCGCGCCTTGCCCGCCGCATCGGGGATAAAGACCTGTTGCGGGTAATCCGCCGCTTTCTGACCTCCGGCATTATGCTGGACGGGGTCTGCATCTGGCGGCATGAAGGCACCCCCCAGGGTGGTCCTCTTTCCCCCTTGTTGGCCAATATACTGCTGGACGACTTGGACAAGGAATTGGAGCGCCGGGGGCACTGCTTCTGTCGCTATGCGGACGACTGCAACATCTACGTGCGGTCCAGGCAGGCGGGGGAACGGGTGATGGCGTCGGTGACGCAGTATCTTGAAAAGGCACTGCGCCTGAAAGTGAACCGCGAGAAAAGTGCGGTGGACTTCGTTGAGCGACGTAAGTTTCTCGGCTACCGTCTGCTGCGCGGCGGAAAACTGGGGCTCGCCCCCCAGAGCCTGGCGCGGATGAAAGAACGGCTCCGGTCCATCACCCGGCGTAATCGGGGCGTAAGCTTCGAGCGGGTGCTAAGCGAGCTGCGCTCGTTCCAGACGGGCTGGTTGCACTACTTTCGTCACGCGGCCTGCCGGTCCCACCTGCAGGAGGTGGATGGATGGCTGCGGCACAAGCTGCGCTGCTACCGGTTAAAGCAGTGTAAGCGGACCAAAGCCATACACGACTTTCTGCACCGGGAAGGCGTGCGCAACGACCAGGCCTGGATACTGGCCTCCTCCGGGAAAGGCTGGTGGCGGCTAGCGGCGTGTCCCCAGGCCCACGAAGCCATGAATCTACAATGGTTCAAGAAACAGGGCGTGACGTCCCTGGCCAATCAATATGACCAGCTCAGAGATAAAGGAAACCGCCGTGGTACCGCGCAGGTATGCCCGGTGGTGTGAGAGGGGGAGAGGGGTAACCCCTCCCCCTACTCGATTCCGCGGCGCATGCGATTGGAGATGGGGAGCGAAACAGGATAAAATCTTTCCTGTAGAAGGCTGAAAGCTGCTACCATAGCCCGCGCTGTGAACTATTTTACGGTGCTCCCGGCAATCGGGCTCGGGAGTGCGGTCCCAGGCAGTACCGCGGTCGGAATCACGTCGGCCGAATGGAGTTCGCGAAGCACTTGACTTCTGATCGGAAAGAGCCGGAGCATGGGCGGATGCTCGGGAAATACCGTATCTTGCATACGATTGGTTCGGGCGGCATGGGGACGGTTTATGCCGCGTGGGACACCCAGCTCGAACGGCGCGTTGCCCTCAAGATGGTCCATCCCCACCTTCTCGCCAACCCTTCGATATCGAGGCGCTTTCTGCAGGAGGCGCGCGCTGCGGCCCGTATTGAGCACCCCAGCGTCGTCCGCGTTTATGGAATGGCGACCATTGGCGATGATATTGCCATTGAGATGCAGTACATCGAAGGCACGCCCCTTTCCACCCTCCTCCGGCCCGTTCCCCTGCCCGCGGGGCAGGCGGCCGATCTCGTCTTTCAGGTCCTCACCGCGCTTGCGGCTTGTCATGCCCAGGGCGTGATCCATTGCGACCTTAAACCGAGCAACCTGCTGCTCAATGACGACAACCACCTCTACCTGACCGACTTCGGCATAGCCCGGGCGCTTCAGCGCAGCGGCGGTGATCAGGAGGGGCCGGCCGCCACCACGGGTACGGCCTGGGGGACACCGCGCTACACCCCGCCGGAGGCCTGGAACGGCGAGCAGCCCACCGTGGCCTGGGATCTGTACGCCCTGGGTTTGATGGTCTACGAGGCCCTTGCCGCGCGGCCCGCTTTTCAGGCCAATACCCCCGCCGCCTTGATGGCCCAGATTCTCACCGCAACGCCGGAACCCTTGAAGCAACTTAGACCTGAACTTTCCGACGATTTCGTTAACCTGATACAGGATCTGATGGCCCAGGAGTCTTCGAAAAGGCCACCATCCGCGTCCGCCGCGCTGGCTCGTCTCCAACGTACTCCGGAGTTCCAACTTGCACAGGCGGAAACCCAGCCCCTGCCCGGTCCGGGAAAGGTCGTCAAGCCTACCCTGTACCCGCCCGCGCGCGCACCGCGCATCTTGCCCTGGCCTTACAACGCCTTTCTGCTACTTTCACTGATCGTCGGCTTGATCGCCGGGGCCCTCTGGTGGCAGGGCACGCACCGCACCGTCCACCCGACACCGAACATGGGCGGCGCTCTCCAGGAGGCGTCTCCCGAAGGGCCCCCCGCCGCGCCAGTGGCTTCCGTCCCGATTGCCCCCGTTTCCCCGTCAACTACGGCCATCGCGAGTCCGCCCAGGCTGCCCGAAGCGATGGAGCTTACTCCGGGAAATGGCGGCGTCTACTTCGCTTATGACGATGGAATTCATGGTTCCGAGCTCTGGTTTGCGAATGTGTCGGGAGATCTTCGCCTGCTCCAGGACATCGTGCCCGGGCCCGGATCGAGCGGACCCCAGTACCTCCAGGCGCGGCCTGGCGACCACGGCGTCATCTTCAGCGCGGATACCCCGGAGCTGGGGCGCGAACTCTGGCATGCCCGCATGAGCGAATATCCAAGCTTCGATGTGCGGCTGATCAAGGACGTCATACCCGGGCGGATGGGCAGCGAGCCCCAGGGCTTTCACGCCTTCGAAAACGTTTACTTCTTCCACGCCACCACGCTGCACGAAGGGCGGGAGCTCTGGGTGACCAACGCGCGTGCGCAGCAGACCGCCATGGTGGTCGATCTGTTTCCGGGTGTCGCCGGATCGACCATGATGGTGCCGAAGTTTGTGGCGGCTTCGCGCGGGTTCTATTTTCTGGCCTTGAGCGATGGCAATTTCGGACAGCAACTCTTCCACTACAGCCACGACGCCCTGAAAGTACGGCACATCGCCGATGTTTCAGAAGATACGAACACCATGGCCGTTCTGGGCGACTTGTTAATCTTGAGCAACTTTGATCTCGACCACGGCATGGAGCCCTGGATATACCGGCCCGATCTTCCCGGTATCCAGCCCTTGGCCGACCTCTATCCCGGGCCGACCTCATCGGGTCCCAATCATTTCTTCACCTCCCGTGAAAGGGTCTACTTTTCCGCCCAGACCGAAGTTGCGGGGGGTGAGCTCTGGATCAGCGACGGAACCGCCGACGGCACGCGCCAGCTCGCGGATATCAACCCCGGATCGGAGGGGAGCGACGTTCACGCCTTTGTGGCCTGCGGCGATCAGGTATATTTCCGCGCCACCACCCGCGAACACGGCAATGAACTGTGGTGCTCCGACGGCACGCCGGCCGGCACGCGGATCGTCGCCGACGTGTGGCCCGGTCCCGATTCGGGCCAACCCTACAACATCACCGCGGCGGGTAACCGCGTCTTCTTTACCGCAAAAGAGCCGGGCACGGGTGAGGAGCTTTGGATGGTTAATCTTGAGCGGGGCGGTGAGGTTTCCCGTGTGGCCGATCTGGTGCCCGGACCGGAAAGCGGCGAGCCCCACAACCTCCGCACCATCGGCGTGGGACAGGGCATATTTTCCTTCAAGAGTCCGACAGGGCCGGCGCTGGCCGTGATCGACTGGGTTGTGGACCCGCCCACCATCAAGGTCATCGAACTGCCCCACGCAAGCAAGCAGGGGGATGCGCCGGACTCGTGACCCACGAATGCGCGCGGAAATGGCGGTGTCGGCGCTCGATTCAATGCCTGCGTAGCAGGGGGGTGACCATTCCTGGTCTACACAAGAAAGCCTCCAAGTGCTCAAGACCTCCTGGGACCGTAAGTTTACGGCGAATCGCGAAACTATGTCCTCTGGCGCATAATCAAGGACGATGTGCCCTCGCCGATACCACTACGTGCATCAATGCGCGAGCAGTATCCAAACGCAGATCAGGGGCTACTTACCGCGTCTTCCCTCAAGCGCCCGCCCCGCACTCGTCCAGACGCCGCGCGAGAAATGTCTGCTCCGAGGCGATGGCTGTCAATCCCAGAGCGCGCTTGAAGTGGCCCGCCGCCGCTTCGTGTCGCCCGAGTTTCACTTCGAAATCGCCGAGCACGGAGTGCAGCAGATAATACGAGTCCAGCATTGCGCGATGGGGAATCGCCGCGATGGCCTCCAGGCCCGCCGCAGGGCCGGATAGATTGGCCACCACGACGGCGCGGTTGAGGGCAATGACGGGGGAATCGTCGATGGCGACCCAGCGGTCATAGAGCGCGAGGATCTGGGTCCAGTTCGTGCTCTCGAAATTCGGCGCCGCACAATGGCAAGCCGCGATGCCCGCCTGCACGTGGTAGGGCGTGACCTCGTGCCCCGTGCTCGCAAGGCCGATGCGGTAGAACCCTTTCGCGATCATGGCGCGATCCCACTTGGCCCGGTCCTGATTCGCCAGCAACAGTATCTGGCCATCGTCGTCCACGCGCTCGCCGAGGCGCGCGGCGTTAAGCCACATGAGCGCCGCCAGGGCTTGCGTACGCGGGCGGTTGCCCGCCGGATGCTCCACCAGCAGTTCCACGAGCCGCAGCGCTTCCTGGCACAACTCCGCGCGGATGAGGCTGTCGCCGCTGCTGGCCTTATAGCCCTCGTTGAAGAGCAGGTAGAGGGTCTGCTCCACGCTGTCGAGGCGCGCGCCTAGCTCCTCGCCATGGGGGATTTCATAGGGAATGCCCGATTCGCGAATCTTTTGTTTGGCCCGTGTGAGGCGCTTGGCGATAGCCGCCTCGGTGGAGAGGAAAGCGCTTGCGATTTCCTGCGTGCCAAAGCCGCACAGGGTCTTCAGCGCCAGGGCCACCCGCGCCTCCTCGGGGATTATCGGGTGGCAACAGGTAAACATCATCCGAAGCCGGTCATCCGCCAGCTCCGTATCGAAAACCACCCCGCCATCCGCGGGCGCGCCCGTGGGCCACTGGTCCATGAAGGCGATGATTCCCGCTTCCTTCGACTTGAAATTCTGCTCGCGACGGAGCACGTCCAGCGCCAGATTCTTCGCCGTCTGCGTTAGCCACGCCGCCGGATTCTCCGGCACGCCGTAATAGGGCCACGACTGCATCGCGCGAACGAGCGCCTCCTGCACCACGTCCTCCGCAAGCTGCAGCCGATCAAAGCCGAACATGCGCGTAAGCACGGCCACCAGCTTCGTCGATTCATGGCGAAATAAATGCTCCGCCAGCCGGGAGGGATCCCCGACAGGCGGCGCGGTAGCTCTCTCGTCCGGGGCGGCCAAGGGTCAGCCCGCGGCGGCGGCCATCAGATCCAGGGCGCGCTGCTGCACCGCGCAGCACTCCGAAACCGGCCGAACTTCCACCGTCATACCGTGCTCCAGGGCCGGGCACAATTTCGCGATAGCAAGCGCCTCATCCATCGACTCCACCGTCAGCAGAAAATAGCCCGCGATCGCCTCTTTCGACTCCGCGAAGGGGCCGTCCGCCACCGTGTGGCCGTTCTTGCCCGACACGACCTTGCCCGCGCGCTGGAGCGGCTGTCCGCTCTTCGCACGGCCGTCCTCCATCAATCCCTCAAACCACGCCATCCAGCGTGTCATCACATCCTGGATCTGCTCCGGCGAGAGATCCTTGTCCCAGTGGTTGCCCCGGAACAGCAACATATGGCCATTCTTCATTTCCACGTCCATGCCTGCGTCTCCTTGTGAGAGGTTCGTTCACTGCGGTTTCTATTATACGACGAAGCGGGGCGGGGGAAAAGGACAATGGTGGAGGAAGAATTCAACCTCAAAGGACGCAAGGGGAACATAGAAAGGATTATCTTTTGTGTTCTTTGAGTCCTTTGAGGTTAAAATCACTTGATCGATGGTTCGCATTGGATTCGCTACAATTGCAGCGCCATCGAAAACGCTGGAAACTTAGAGATGAAACAATACACCTACTCGCAAGCCCGACAAAGACTGTCCGAGTTGCTGGACACCGCCCGAACGGAAGAAGTCCTGATCACGCGCCGAGGCGGGGATACGTTCAGCTTGGTCTACAGACCAGCGAAAACTTCTCCCTTCGACATTCCGGGCATAAAAACCAAAGCCACTACCAAAGATATCCTTGATGCCATTCGCGATTCGCGGAGACGTGGTGGCTGACGGGTCTCGCGCAGCAACAACGCAATTTTTTGCCGCGAAAGAACCTGGGGCGGCCTTTGGAGGTTACCAAAAGCGTTTTCCCAAAGATGAACTCAGATGAACACAGATAAGACGAATATGTGCGATTTCCGATAGTCTGGCGCATTTGTAGAAATCGGAATCCAATTCTCTACCCACGTTCCACCTTCAAGAGTCGAGCATTCTTGCCTTCCTATCTCTGTTTATCTGAGTTCATCTGTGGGAAAACCTCTTTCTTGCGGCCAATAAAAAAACGCGCTACGCCAACACCGCCTCCTGAAGCAGATTGCTCACCTCGCGCCGAATACGCGTAGATTCGTCCGCGGTCGGCAGCTTGTGCGTCATGGTGAACACGAAGGCGAGATCCCGCGCCGGATCGCCCACGCCGTAGATCGTGTCCACGCCCGCATGGCCGAAGAGCGTGGGGGACTTGGAATCCCCAAAACCGAACCATGGGCCCGCACCGCACTTCGGCGCCGTGCCCCGCACCAGCCAGCCCAGCCCCCAGGGCTCATGGGCCGGTGAGCGTCCCTCGGCCAAATCTTTCGCGATCGCATCGGCATACTGCACCGTAAGCATCTCCTGATGGGCCTCGGGCTTCAACAGCCGTGTACTATTCCAGGTGCCACCCTGAGTGATCATATTGAGCACCCGCAGCATGTCGTCCGGTGTGCCAAAGCAACCGCCCGCCGGGTGGCCGCCGATGCCGTTGGCGCCCGGTGCAATCGAGTCAAAATAGCCCGGCAACACCGAAACGGGCGCATCACCCCGTGGCGGTGTAAAGGTTAGACTCTCCGCGCCAATGGATTCGAACAGCCGCTCGCGGCAGATCGTCTCCCACGATTTCATCCCCGACACGCGTCGAATTGCTTCCGCCACCACAAAGAGGCCTGAAAGCCCGTGGTAGGCCGTCTTGCTGCCCACGGGCCACTCCACCTCCGCCGCGCAGAGTTCTGCGAGGTAGGCATTCCAGGTTTCTTCCGTGTCGACCGCCTTGTGACTCACGCCGGGTATACCGGCCGAGTGGGTGAGCAGATGGCGCAACGTCGTCCCATCCTTTCCGCCCCCTTTGTACTCCGGGATGTAGGTCGACACCGGTACGTCAAAATCGATCAGCCCGTCCTGCTTCACCATGACGGCTACCGTAGCGCCAATACCCTTGGAAAAGGAGAACAGCGGGTTGGATACGCCCGGATGAAAAGGCTTGTCTTCGCCCGAAGCGTCCCGGTAGTTCCCCACGAAATGCTCCACAAATTTGCGGCCCTTCCGCGTGGCCACCAGGCCGGCACCGGGAATTGTACCTGCGGCGATCTCCCCTTTGATAAAGGCCACAACGCGGGCCAGCTTCTTGTCGTCCACACCCGCCTCTTCCGGCGTGATCGGGTTAAAAGGCAGGTGGCTCGGGGGCGCTGCGGACCAGGTGGGCATGGCCACGCCGATGGTCGTGGCGGCGGCATATTTGAGCAGCGTTCTGCGAGAGACGGAGGGCATGGCTTTATCCTTCATGGGGTTTCGGGGGCCGTGGCGATATAGCGGAGGGTGTAATCCAATCCCAGCGTCTCGCCGGTCTTCAACTCCACATCCTGGGAGAATAACTCCAGATTCACCTGTTCATACTGGGGATACCAGCGCAGACGAGGATACTTGACCTGAGCCGGATCGTAGGTGACTTCAAGGCCGCTCTTGACTTCCTGATTGAAATAGGCGAAGCCGCCACCGCGCGACCCGATAAGGATATCATTGTCCGGCCCCGTTCCCTCTTTCCACGCCCGGTTGAAGGGTACCCACGTGTCGCCTTTGGCATACGCGGTCAGAATCTTCTCGTCCGCGCTGTTGGTGTAGGCATTGAACTCCGGGCGTGTGCGGTACTGATAAAGACGTGGCTCCGCGCCGCGATGGGTCAAGATCGAGGTGCAGACAATTACTTCCGGCTCGCCGGGTTTGAAGCCCACGCTCCGCTCCACCGTGCTGCCGTCGTCCAGTGTGCGCGTCAGCCGGACGCGATCATTTTCCACCTGCGCCTCAAATCGTGAAAAGGCCTCCGACACAAACCCCGCCTGGCCCACCTCGTCGAGGCAGCCCTGAAGGATATTGTCATGCTGCATGCCCTGGAGCACGAAGCGGCCCGTGGGTTTGTGCAACAACTCGGCAATCTTGCCATTCTGTTCGGGCAGGATCGTCATGCGCCACACGTCGTTTTCCAGTGTCACCGCCGGCATCGCCGCCATCTTCTCCAGTTGCTCGAAGTACTTGCTCGATTCCTTGCCCTCGGCCACATAGGTCATGCCATATTTCTTGCACAGGGCGATGTAGTCCGGGATCACCGAGGCAAAACGCTCCGGCAAGTCGCGCCGGACCACGCCGCCCTCGTTCTTCCACGGACGGCCATTGGCCACGATCACAGCGCGATAGGCCGGGATCGACGCCATCTCCACCCGCGCCCGGATGGTGTCGTTCGGCGCTAGCGCCAGCGCCTTTTGGAAAAGATCGAAGCCCTTCGCCACACCGTCCGCCGTCAGGCCCAGCTCCACCGGAAAGGCCCCGCAGTTCGGGTGGTTGCCATGCTTCTCCGCCTGATCTTCCACGAACTTCAGGTACTCAAGTATCGGCGGCGCGGCCTCGCCATAGTGGAGCGTGCAGAATTCCTCCACCAGGGGCCAGCTTTCCAGCTCGGGATTCCAGAGCGTGCGCGCCATGAGGTAGTTTCGCAGGTCGCACATCTCGCCCGCATCGCCCATGGCGTTCGCCTGCATGAACACGCCCTTGGCGTTGCTGTCCCGGAAAAGCCGCACGTTCGGCCCGATGACGTTCAGGTTGGGGAAAGGCAGGTCGTAGTAGGAGAAGTTGGTGTTGTAATTCCAGATCCAGACGTTATCGCAGATGGCCTTCCAGTCCTGAATGTCCTGATTGAAGGGCACGTTCTTGGGGCAATTAGGATCGTTGATCGGGTGCAGCTCGCAGCACTCGATGCTGCACAACTGGATCTGAACGTTGTGGCGCGGCTTGATGGTCTTCGGCGCCTTGCGTGTATACCAGTAGGCCAGCGTGCCCACTTTTACGTGGGGATAGACCTTCTCCACGCGCTCCGCTACCGTATTCACCAGCGCCAGGTTGGCGCCCATGGGCGTGCCTTCCCGTTCGTTGATCGCCGCGCACTGGGGACAGCGGCAATAGCCGTCGTTGTCGTTCTGGCTAACCGTCACGTTTTCCATGGTGGGATTGGCCGCGATCTCGTCGAGCACGTTCTTCGTGATGATGTCGATCACTTCCGGATTCGTGACGCACGGTTCCGTGCTCGCCGCCGCAATGTTGCTCTTGCGCTCGCCATCGATCAAGGCGAAATACTCGGGGTGGGACTTGCCGTACTTCTCGGGAGAGATCCAGCGGGCGTAGCTGTGCCCGATAAGCGACTGGCCCGTCTTGCCGCCCAGCTTCTCGTCGCTGGTCACCGTGTTCACATGGAGGCGTGCAGCGAAATCAGGGTAATCCGCGTTGGCCTTGTAGTAACTCCAGCGAAAAGAAAAGGGCGGGTCATAGGTGAAATCCACGTTCCCGATCGCTTTCAATTCCGAGGCTCTTGGAAACCACGTGTGGTCCTTCGTCAGAAACCGCACACCGCAATAGCGCTCGAAGAACTCATAAACGCCGTAGAGCGTGCCCCGGGGGCGTCCGCCCGCGATGACCAGACTCTTGCCATCCATCCGGAGGCGCAGGGCCTCTTCGCCCATGCCGCTCGCGTCAAAGCCAATCCCCGGCGCCTGAGCCGCAGCCCCCGGGCCGATGTATATCCCGTGGCCGCTCGCCGGGGCCGCCGCGCCAACCGGCAGCGCAAGACCGGTGAGCTGCTCGAAGAGCGACCGAAACTCTTCGGCGGCAAATCGCTCGCTGGGAATCGCGTCCGGCGCAACGACAATCCCCCAGTCCGTCATTGCGATGGGGGCCAGTTCAGCGGCCTGGAGCGGCAGCGCGGCAAGGACGAACAGACTTAAGGCGGTGATGATCTTCATGCGAATTCCCCGATCGGTGCAAGAAAACAAAGGTGGGCAGTTGACGTCAGCGCGACCCTCGGCAACCGGCGACGGGTATGGTCGAAATCAACACTTCATTTAAGCACTTGTCGGCGTGCGCGTCAAGTTCGCAGCAGTCCCGCCGCCGGGGAAGGCGCGACGCTTTACAATCCGAGGGCCTCGACCGTCTGTTCATCCTCCGCAATGGGCCGCACTTCCACGCAGCCGTGCCAGGCCCCCGGAATCTTGGCAGCCACCAGAATCGCCTCGTTCAAGTCGCGCGCCTCAATCACAAAGTAGCCGCCAATCTGCTCCTTGGTTTCGGCGAAGGGACCATCGGTCGCGGTCAGCCGCCCACCGCGCACGCGCACCGTCGTCGCCGTATTCGGCGGCATCAGCCGGTTGCACGAGATGAAGTGGCCATTGCGTCGAATCGTCTCCGTGAATTCGGCGTAATCCTGGTAGTGCTGATCCGCGTCCGCCTGTGGCATGTCTTCCATCATCTTGTCCGCGCAGATGAGACAAAGGTATTTCATGTGGCGTCCTTTCTGCTGTTCGCTTTAAATAGGACCGCTAAGACGAATATGACTGATAAGAAAATCCGTCCTATCGGTCCTATCCGTCCTCAACCTTCGTCATAGGCCTTTTGCAAGGTGGCGATATCCAGTTTTACCATCTCCATCAGCGCCCCCATCATCGCGCCTGTCTTCCTGCCGTTTCCGCCCTCCAGGAGCTTCACAAGCATCACAGGAACCACCTGCCAGGACACACCGAATTGATCCGCGAGCCAGCCGCACTGATCGTAGCGTCCGCCCGCCCCGAGTTTTTCCCAGTAGTAATCGATCTCTTCCTGCGTATCGCAACCGATTACAAACGAGACCGCCGGGCTCAACGTGTAATGCGGACCGCCGTTCAGCCCGAGAAAGTCCGCGCCCTCGATCTGAAATCGAACCGTCAGCACCGTGCCCGCCGGCAGTGGCGCCTCCTCTCCATAGCGGGTGATGGAGCCCATCCTGGAATTGGGAAAGATCGATGTGTAGAACTTCGCAGCGTCTTCCGCCTGGTGGTCGAACCACAGGCAGGGATAAATCTTCTGTGACGGTATAATGGTCATGGTATCAATTCCTCTTCAGGTCGCGGGCCGGCAGCCCGGATGGTTTCTTGTCCTTAACCCTGCTTCGCCGCGCGCCGGGCCGCGCTTTCCCGCATGAAAGCACTCAGATCCGCCGCCGGGCGGATTTCGAAGGGCCCCACTTTGATTCCGGGATGCTTGGACATCAGCTCGATGGCGTGGTCCAGGTCCCGGGCCTCCAGCAGCAGGATGCCGCCAATCTGCTCCTTCGTCTCGGCATAGGGCCCATCGGTGATCAATGGCTTCCCATCCTTCCAGCGCAGTGTCGTGGCAGTGCTGGAAGGCTGCAGGGCATGGCCCCCCGCAAAATGGCCGTTCTTGCGCAACTCGTCGTCATACTCAAAGCACTCGTCCATCATGGCCTGACCGACCTCGACGGGCTGCGTCGCGGACTGCAATTCATTGTGATACCCAAAGCATACGAACAACATAGCGTGGTCCTTTCCATTCGTTTCGGTTGAGAATCTACCCCTTAGTCGACTGGGAAAGACGGAAATCGACAGGCGGAGAAACTTTTCTCGGGAAAACATTCCGCCACCCTCATCCCAGTTCCCGCAGTCGCCGCTCCAGGAAGCGCCGCTCCGGTTCCTGCCGTACCAGTTTCAGCGCCTGCCCATAGGCCTCCCGGGCCTCGTCGCGACGACCCAGGCGGCGCAGGAAATCAGCCCGCGCGGAATGCGCCAGGTGATAGTCCGCCAGCGTGCCCTCCGCGAGAAGCGCCTCCACCAGCGCAAGCCCCGCCGCTGGACCCTCCGCCATGGCCACGGCGACGGCCCGGTTCAACTCTACCACGGGCGAGGGCTGGATTCGCCCCAGTATTCCGTATAGCCCCGCAATGCGCGCCCAGTCGGTGGCGGACGCATTCGGGGCCTGGGCATGCACCGCCGCAATCGCGGCCTGAATCGTGTAGGGATCCTGCCGCTCCGGTCGCAGGGACAGCGCACGACCCGCCATCGCGAGGCCCTCCTCGATCAGATCGCGACGCCACAAGCTTCGGTCCTGATCCTCCAGCAGGATCAAGTCGCCCGCGTCAGTGCTGCGCGCGGCCCTGCGCGACTCCTGCAGCAGCATCAAGGCCAGCAGGCCCATCGCTTCGGGCTCCGGCAATAGCTCCACCAGGAGGCGTCCCAATCGTATGGCCTCGCCCGACAAGTCGGCCCGGGTCAGCGCCGCGCCGGACGAAGCGTAGTAGCCCTCATTGAAGAGCAGATAAATGACCTGAAGCACGGCCTCCAGCCGTTCGGGAAGCTCTTCGGGTGGCGGCACCTGGTACGGTATGCCTGCATCGCGAATCTTTGACTTCGCCCGAACGATGCGTTGGGCCAGCGTGGGCGGCGCAGTCAGAAAGGCTCGGGCGATCTCCTCCGTGGTCAATCCGCACAGTTCGCGCAACGTCAGCGCCACCCGCGCTTCCGGGGCCAGCGCCGGGTGGCAGCAGGTGAAGATCAGTCGGAGTTGATCATCCTCCAGTTCCTCGTCGTTCCACTCCGCGGCAGCTTCGCCACCATAGCGCTCGGCAAGTGCCGGTGCGGCGTCGTCAAAGCGCTTGCGGCGCCGCAGCGCGTCGATGCCCTTGAAGCGTCCCGCCGAAACGAGCCAGGCCCGGGGCTGGGCGGGGATGCCTTTCTCAGGCCACTGCTCCAACGCCGCACGGAATGCGTCATAGAGCGCTTCCTCCGCCAGATCGAAATCGCCCAGCAGGCGGATCAATGTCGCAAGAACCCGCCGCGATTCCGTGCGATAGATCGCGTCCAGCGTGGAACGTACTGCATCACTTGCATCATCTGCCATGAATGCCTCTGCCTGGGTGCCTGTCAATGGGCCGACGGATGCCCCGCGAACCCGCTGTCATCATAGCGCATCAGGGAACAGCGATCTCGTAAACAAACGCGTCCTGCGCGCCCCAGGTATCGTGGATCGCATCACCCTCGACCGTCAATGCGCCGGGCAGGTCAAAGCACTTCTTCACCGTCATCCCATCGAGTCCGTCGATCACGATAGTCGCCTCGGTGGGCCGTTCAGCGGCGTTCGCGGTCAAGAGGTACAAGCGGCTTTCATGAGATTTCACCCGAGCCTCGATGCCGCTGCTCGCGGGTGACACGGTTACCGCGATACCGGAGTCGTCCGCAGCAAACACAGGCCACATGAAGTTCATCTCCTGGAACCACCCGCGAAGCCGCTGCAGGCCCCCCGTCTGCGTGCAGATGTAATGATAGAGTCCGTCCGCGCCATAGATGACGGACAAATAGGACTCGTTGCGAAAACCCGCAATCGAATCGGCGCGGAGCGAGTAATACGTTTTGAAATGCTCCGGCACAATCTCGTCATCGTGCCACGTCACGTAAAGATTGACCTCCGCCAGCTTGAAGCGGACGGGGTCGAGCACCTGCTCCGTCCGTGTGAGAAAAGGCGCATTGCGCCAGCCCGATCCTGGCCGCCCCATAATGTGCACGTAGCAATAGCCCACCGCCGGGTGAACATTGGACCATGCCTCATCGTGATCGTACAGGAAACTCGAATCGTGATGGCCCCACACCAGCAGGCGCTTCGAGGATTGGGCGGCGAAGATCCCCTCCATCTGATTCCGGTAGGCCACTTGGGCATCGTCTAGATTCCAATAGTAGAACTGCCTTGGATAGGCCCCCAGGAAGCCGGGGTGCGCGAAGATGGCTGGCACTTCCTTCTCAAAGGCCTCCACCTGCCCGGGACCAGGTCCGATAGGCATCAGATACACATTCTTCGACCAGGCCCTGTCCGCCGCCGCGACCATGCTGGTCACAAGGTCTGGATTGTCACTTCCTGGCGAGTAAATGGGGCGATACATGTTTCCCCCAAGGTCGATCCCCGCGTCCCAGGCCTCGTTGCTCAAGGAAGGCACCACGGGGAAAAAGGGGAAGTCGCCATTGATCATGAGCCGGCCCGTTTCGTCGACCGAGACGGACTTCACAGCGGGCAGGGCATGGCGAACGGTGTGGTTGATTCGGCCGATTCGCGCGGACTGCGTTCCGATCAGGGCCTCCTGATCGTCGAACCATGAAACTTCAACGATATAATCCTGCACCGGCGTCGGATTGATACGCAGCGTATCCAGCGGAAGGCGGAAGCTTGAAACAGGCGCGTGGATTTCGTGATTCAAGGACGAAACCACACGATTGTTCTGCAAATCGCGCACGATTACCTCGGCCCGACCCTTCTCCGGCAGGGGCCGGTAGCGCGCATGCACTTCCACCGTCGCCTCGGTCTCCTCGGGATAGTAGTACTCCTGATCGGGAATAAGTTCCATGGGCTCCGGCGACACCAGTGGATAGGTGTCTTCCAACAGCAGTTCATCATCGCGGCGCAGCGCAATATCAAAGGACCCCGACATGCTGCTGCCCGCATCATATGAAAAGGCAACGCGCTTCGTTTCGTCAGTCCCAATTGAAACCGGTGTCTCCACCATGGCGCGTCCGAGCACACCCGCCGTCAACGTGAACTCGGTCGCAGGGCCACTGTTGGCGATCCATACGGCCCCGTTGTTCATCCCGGCATAGAGCGGCGGCTGGGACACCGGGTCTCGCGTCTGATCGGTCTCGTTTTCGTAGCGGTTTCCAAAGCGGATGGAGCGAATGGACAGGCCGCGCGACGCCGGGGGAACGAGGATGCCCGTCTCCGCGACCGCCGCCGACTTTCCCGTCCAGAAGCGATCACCGTCGGAGCCGCTTTGCTGCAGATTAAAACCAATCGGACCTTCGGGTGGGCCATCAAGCCCCAGCGTGCGCCAGGTTAGGGAGAGGGCGCACCCGCCCAACGTCATGTTCATGCCGATGCCGGATGTGGCCCCATCGCTGAACGGACCCTCCGCAACAAGACCCTGTTTCTCCACGGCATCGGCCATGCCGATTTGCCCGTTCTCCTGCAGACGGATCACCTTGAAGAGGTAGCGCTGGTGCGTGCCCGTGGGTTCCCAGGCCGACGGGTTCAGGTAGACCCGGCTCTCGCCGTCTTCCGGCGCGCGCGGAATGAACAGAGAAAGGCGCTCGTCGTTCATGGCCGCCTGAACCTGATCGGTAACGGAATCATCCACTTCGCCCCACGCGCTGTAGAGCGTCCGGTTGGGCGCAAAGACGGCGCTCGGCAGCAATGGGCCCTCGCTATCCAGTTCAAATGCTTCTACATTGTCGAGCCAGAGGCTCGTCGTGGGCTCCGTTCCCAGCACCGTCGCCTGGAGCCGGATCCGAGCCACCGGCTTCTGCGGGACGAAGCCCCCGCGCAGGTAGTCCCAGTCGTGGTCGCTCTCGCCCAGGCAGAAGGTGGGGGACACCTCCTGCATGGTGCCGTCCTGATGGTAAACAAAGATGGTCAGGTTCGGCAGGTTGTCCGATCCGTAATAGCCGCCGCCCGCCGCGCTGTTGCCGATGGAATTGTCCAGCTTGGCCCAGAGCTCAATCGCGACGGGCCGTGCCACCTCTTGATTGAGTTGCACTACCTGGGATAACCCGGACACGTCGGCATAGGTCACGGTGCAGCGGATTGCATTCTGGCCACTCTTCGCGGCGTAGTGAAACTGCGGTGCGCGGAATTCGCCGCCGACCCAACTCACCCACTGGTCGTCCATGGGCGCTTCCCAGCCAACCGGCCACGGCGAGCCCGGCGCCATCTGCTCGAAACCGGGATTGTGCACCAGGTTGAGTCGCTCGCCCAGATCCTGCGTCACCGACACATCATCGATCCAAACCGTCTGCCCATCGCCGAGGTTGCCGGCCGCGCGAAACGTGACCGACACGCCCCAACGCAGCGCCTCGGGCGTCATCGTGTGCGTGACCTCCTTCCACTCAGTCTCGGCCCCCATGGATACGGTTTGGGTTTCGGAAGGCAAACCATCAATCGTCCCCAGCCGGATCTCCGCACTGAAGGAATCCGCCGCCAGCGTGGGCGACGTCTTAACGTGGAAGGAAATCTTAACCGGGCGCCCCGGCGCCAGCGGCAAGCCAAAAGGCATGGAAGCATCCTTCACCCGCCAATAGTCCGAGAATACCGTCGCCTCCGCTGTCTGTTCATCGGCCTGGAGCGCAATCGCGTACTTGCCGCCGTGAACCGTCCCCCCGTCAAGCGACGCGCCATGACCGCGCTTCCAGAACGTGGGCTCGCCCGAGTTCCACGCCTCCATGGTCGTGGTGCGCTTTTCCCCCACGCGGATGTGGTTCACAAACTCGTCTTCCGCATCGCCGTTCGGCAGCAGGTTCGGCACCTGCGCCGCGGTCGGAACCGCGGTGACCAAAAAATACAACATCAGATAAGTGAAAAAGCGAAGATACCGGGAAGCGCATCTTGATGTCATTATAGCACCTCGCCTGCCACGGGGGGTGACGGCCGATTGGAGTTTGTAAGCAATATCCGATTCCACCCCATACTATCGCAACTCATACGACGCGGAACAATCTCAAACAAAATGATTTACCACGAAGGCCACGAAGAACACGATGAGCAATGAGATTGCGGCGCTGTAGGGCATCGGCGGTCGCTCAGCTAATCTCAGGCACGCAAAGGCGCGAAGGCGCAAAGAAAATTGGGATGCAAGCTCAATTTAGCCCTGCTTTGATTGCAGGGAGAATCTTAGTCGCAGAACGCTTTCTTCCCTCTCTCTTCTTCGTGCCTTCGTGGTGAAAATACCCCTCCCAGCCAGGATGCAAGCAGGAATTCGCGTCTATTCGCGTTCATTCGCGGTTCAACACGCATTCTTTATCCTCCCTGGCGCGACGCGGCAACGCGGCGTTGACATCGCCACCGGCAATCGCGATCATAACCCAATGGGAAAATCATCACCTCAGCCTGAAAGGGATCGCCCAATGACAAAACGAAGTTTCGCCAGACTTGCCGTCTTACTCGTGGGGCTCCTGTCGAGCGCCGCCATGGCCGGCGCCCAGGAAGCGGCGGCAAAGGCCCTGCCGATTGGCCCGCTCCAGTTCCACATGCCCACAGTCGCCGTGCCCTACTACCACGTGACCGTGGACCTCGACATCGCCAATCACGAGGAGCTCTTTGTAGGAGAACTTCTTGTCAATGGCGCCGTGGAGCGCAACTACCTGCTGGCCGACAAAGATCATCCCCTGCCGCCCGACCAGCCGCGAAACGAGCGGCGCCTCACCATTGCCGAGGCGCTCAAGAGCATTCGGCCCGACCACTTCTACACGAAACCCACGCTCTACGTCCGCGCGGATTGGCGTGCGGGCGAGTCCGTAACCCTCCGCGCCACCGTTCACCTCGGCGGGAAAAAGGGCGAAGCCCATACCGGCGAAGTCAGCGCCACCGCCCCGCCGAAAGGGGGGTACTGGAACCCCGCCTGGAAACACTATCAGAGCGTCGTGCTCAGTGAAACCGTCGGCCACCCCCGCGTCGCCGAACCCGTCCAGGTGACCATGCTCGTCTACCCGGACACCCTGAACGACCCGAACCGAGAGATTCGCGTCGTCCACTTCGATCCAAAATCGGGACTTCACCACGAAGTGCCCAGCCAGATCATTGACCATGACACGTCGATCGCCGAAGAAGCCCCCATGTACGACGAACACGGCAAGCAGAAGCCGGCCACCTTCCTGCCGACCGACGCCGTGACCGTCATGTTCTCCGCCGATGTCGCAGCGCGCGGAAGCGCCGTCTACCTCGTCTTCCACGGAAACCCGGAAGCCCCCGCGCCCCAGTACGCCTCGGACCTTCAGGTCTCCGGTGAAGGCCCCGGCGTGACCGTGGCCAACAGCACCTATGCCTTCAAGATGCACCCCCTCAATGGCATGCTTGACGAGGTCGTGCTCAAGGCCAAACCCGAACTGAAATTTGAGCACAAGAAAGAAACGAACGGCGCCATACAGTGGAACCCCGACGTCTACTCTCCGCCCCGGGCCTGGGTTCACATCTCCGACTGGGAGCCCGGCAAATACGACTACGATTTCGAAGAGTCCCGAGGCCCCGTCGTATACCGCACCCGCCTCTGGGGACAGATGCCCCTCATGCCCGAAGTGACCACCTCCATGGAATACGAGTTCTATGCGGGCGTGCCCTACTTCCGCATGCGCTCCTCCATGCACATCCGCCATGAAGTCGCCGTGCAGGCCCTGCGCAACTCCGAAGTCGTCTTCGCCCGCGAAGCCTTCAGCGAGGCCGCCTGGTTCGACGCCGAGCACAACAAAATCGAGACGCGCAACATCACCGCCGCCCCCGACCTCAGCGAATGGACCATGGCCGACACCACGCCCTGGATCGCCTTCTTCGACCGAGAAAAAGGCTGCGGCTACGGCGGCATCCAGGTGAACTACATGAACGGCGGGCTCAACGGCGAACTCCGCACGCTGAACCCCTTCATGTACGTGACCACCGGCCCCTGGATCTACTGGACCCGCGCCCTCGCCTACCCCTACGGCGGCCGGAACCCCCAGCAGCTCGTGAATATCCCCGAAGGCAGCGTCTTCCTCGAAGAATGGGCCTACCTCCCCTTCGAACTGGGGAAAACGGACAAGAATCGATTCGACGCCATGGCCCAGTGGCAGGCCCGTCTTACCAACCCCCTGCTCCTGCACCTCGAAGCACCGATTGACCCGCGCATGCAGATCCCCGAAGAGATCTACATCGAACCCACCAAGACCGGCTGGGGTGACGACGCGGGCTACCACAAAGAGTAAAAATAAAGCGTTCGTCGGGACGGGTTTGTTCAAGAGCAGACCCGTCCCGCTTTTTTGCACCGCCGTTGTCATCGGCGGATACCAACGGAGAAATCCCGATGCTCTCGCGCCGATCATTTATCGCAACGACCACCGCCGCGCTCGCCGCAAACGCCTGGGGCGTCTCGCCCGCCCCGTCAGCGCGCAAAAAAGTGGCGTTCCTGGGGACCGTCGTCCATCTGCATTCCCACGCACAACATTTCCTAGACCGGCACACCCTGGGATACACCTGGAACGGCGCATGGGTGCCACCGCGATTCGACGTCGCGTCGGTGTACATCGACCAATACCCCGAAGGGGATCTGGCGCGAGAACGGATCGCGCGGCACAAGCTGAACCAGTTCCCCACCATTGAGGAAGCCCTTACCCTCGGAACCGGAAAGCTGGCCGTCGATGGTGTGATCATCATCGCGGAGCATGGGGACTATCCCGACAACGAAAAAGGCCAGCGGCTTTATCCCCGTTACGAGTGGTTCAAGAAAGTCGTCAAAGTATTCGAAGACAGCGGCCGCTCCGTGCCGGTATTCAACGACAAGCACCTCTCGACATCCTGGAGCCAGTGCACCGAAATGGTTGCCGACGCCAAGCGCCTTCAGTTTCCCTTCCTGGCAGGTTCCTCGCTGCCCGTGACCTGGCGCCTGCCCTCGATAGACATGCCCTTCGACGTCCCCCTTGCTGAAAGCGTATGCGTCGGATACGGCGGCGTAGACAGCTATGACTTTCACGCCCTGGAGACCGCCCAGTGCATGTCCGAGCGCCGGCGTGGGGGGGAAGTCGGCATCCAGAGCGTGCACGCCGTCCGCGGGGAGAAGATGTGGGAAATGCTCGCGGGCTCTGACCGAGAGGCGACCCGCCGGTTGATGGTCGCCGCGCTGTGTTGCAGCCACAACCTGCCCGTCACTGACGGATTTCCCACCGACCCCGTGACCTTCGAGTGGGCCCGGCAGGCGCTCCCCGATACCCTGGCCTACTTAATCCAACACCGCGACGGATTCCGCACGACAATATTTCTAACAAACATCCGGGATTTCAACTACGCCGGACTCCGCAGCGACACCAACGAAATCGTCGCCTGCCAGATGTACCTGCCCATGCCGGGACAAAGCGCAACCACCGCCGATTTTTTCAACCCCCTGGCGCGACACATAGAAACGATGGTGCTGGAAAACCGAGCGCCTTACCCCGTCGAGCGAACCTTGTTGACCTCCGGCATGGTCATCGGCGGCGTCGACTCCCTGCACCAGGGGCAGTCGCTCATCCAGACACCGGATATGGCTGTCCAGTACCAGGGACTCCGGGAATCGCTGTTTCACGGTGCCTGAAACGGGGCCGACGGCATAGAAAAAGGGACTTGCGAATCTTCGCAAGTCCCTGATTTCATTATTGGTAGCGGGGGCCGGATTTGAACCGACGACCTTTGGGTTATGAGCCCAACGAGCTACCAGGCTGCTCCACCCCGCGTCATGTGGTGACGAAAACTACTATAGCAAACGTGGAAGGCTCCGTTCAAGTAAATCGGGGCCATATTTCGCAGGAAAAGGGAATTTGTGTTCCAATCTGGTCATATATAGGAACCTGGAGGACGATATAGATATCGCGAAGCCTAGGGTTCGTCAAATATCGCCTTGAAGTAATCCGGATTGTCCAGCAATCGAAGATCGACGTTCTTAAACGACTCCAATTCCTCGCTGGTGATGGGGGCCTCTTGCGGGTTCCCGTACAGGTCTATCTTGCCCAGTCCGGTCTGAGCGGGGCGATTCGGTTGCCGCTCGTCGCCCGGCGCATCCTCGTCCTCATCGTCGAAGGTGACGATCTCGTCCACCTCGTCGTCCGAAAAAAGGCGGTTGATGCGATCCTGAAGAAAGGAACCCAACACCGCGTTCAGATGCTCGCGCTTTTCCAGGGTCGCCCCTTCCGTCATGATCTCCTTATCGAGCGCCAGCACCCGCCCGCAAAACACCGCCACCATGCCGTGGCATTCAGGACATGGGCCGATGATGATGGCACCGAGGGGCGGTAGCATGATCTGACCCTGCGCGGCGCAGTGGGGGCAGGTGACCTCAATAAGTGAAAGCATAGACGATAATCTCCAGCGTTTTCATCCGAGTGGAGTATATCATGCACCCGCAAATCTAGGCAAAAATACGGATATTATCGCTTTAATGGAAATGTTCACACGCGCGTCTCAAAATGAGATTAGGGTGTAATGCGAGAAGTCTGCCGAAGGGGAGTCCGCAGCGATTACTGCGCAGGAGCCGCTTCAACAACTTCCGGGGTGGTGCCGCTCGCGCGAGCGACGATGGCATCCAGCAGGGCCTGGGATTCGGGAGAATCCTCGGTCTTGCGGTCGTGCCAGCCGGGGTAGGTCAGCAGCGTCACGCCATACGCCTGTTTCCGGGTGTCGAGGGCAATTCGCGTCTCGTTTGCGGAGACTTCTTCAAGCTGAAAGGTGTACTGATAGCGGTTGGGCTGGAGAAGTCGGCGCTTCTCGGGGGTATACGCAACAAATCGGCCCCGCTTGTCCCGGGTATAGATATCCAGCTCTTTCTCACGCAGAACATCCTTGACCGTCTGCCAGGTCGTGTCAAAGGAAGCGGGCACGACGGCATTGTGGTTCAAGGCAAATCCCGTCGTGTCGCGGGGTGCGCGAACGCAGCCGAGGGGGGACAGCGATGCGATAAGTAAGATGCTGAAGCACAGGAACTTACAGCGATTCATGCGAATTCTCCCGAGTAGGTTTCAGCGATTGTAGCACAGCGGCGGGGGGGGTGCAACACGCCACACGCGCCGACCCGATTTCCCGCCCGGACCACCGGGGAGGATTACTCGGCCTTGTCGCTGTCCGAAGGCGTTTCTTTCTTTTCCACCTTCTCGTCGGGCTTTACCGCTTCTTTGAATTCGCTGATGGCTTCACCAAGGGAACGACCCACGCCGGAAATCTTGGAGCCGCCGAAGACCAGCAGCACGATAACCAACACAATAACCAGTTCTGTCATGCCAAGTCCAAACATGGCTCATCTCCTGTTGATCTGTGAATCACAGACTTCCGTCCCGATGGGTTCAATCCCGCTCGAGAGGCGTGTGTTTGCAGCGGCGCTTGTGCGGCAGGGTTCTAACCAAGGGGATAGAGGGGGAATTGCACTGCCAGCGATTCGCTTTTTGTAGTCCAAACATTATAAATCCTGCCCGAAGCGAATACAAGCGCGCGGCAGGCGCGTCACATTCCCTTCATCGGAATCTTCAACGCAATGGACCCGCCGCACCCCAGTCTGGTGACAACAAAATTGCAAAACCGACACCGCTTCGGCCAGTCTATCCACTCCGGCGCCCCACAAGGCAACGGAGCGCGCCGATCTTATTCGACTATCATCAAGGAGCCCATCCCATGCCCGGTATCCGCCCCGCACTCCTCACCATTCTCGCCGTCCTTGGTTTGCATGCCGCCGCCTTCGACTTGAGCGGCGCAACCATCGTATTACCCCAGGCGGAGGCTCCCGCCGTCGTGGGGACCGCCGCCACGGTACTCGCCGAGGAAATCGCGTCACGTACGGGCCTCCCGTTGGCGACCTCCGACGCGCGACCCGCGGAAGGCGCCGCTATCATCCTTGCCACCTATGCGGAAGGCACCCTGGCCGGGCTGCCCGTTCCCGAAGCGGCCGCCGAGCACCCCATCCACAAAGCTGAGGGGTATTGGTTGCACGCAACCCAGGCCGACGGAAACTCCGTGCTCTGGGTGCTGGGCCACGACGGGCGCGGCATCCTCTTCGGTGTCGGGGCCATCCTCCGCAAGATGGACTGGGCAAAAGGCGCGGCGAGTCTGCCCGATGGATTCGATCTCGCCACGGCACCGGCCTACCCCATTCGCGGACACCAGCTCGGCTATCGCGCCCGGGCGAATTCGTGGGACGCGTGGACGCTCGACCAGTTCGATCAACACATCCGCGAACTGACCTTTTTCGGCATGAACAGCTTCGAGAACATCCCCTTTCAAGACGACACCACGAATCCCATGATGAAATACTCCCGCGAAGAGATGAACCGGGAGCTGAGCCGCATCTGCGACAAGTACGATGTGGACTATTGGGTCTGGACGCCCGCCGAGTTCGACCTGAGCGATCAGAAGCAGCGCGAAGAATTGCTGGCCCTGCACCGAAAGCTCTACGAAGACAGTCCGCGCATCGACGGCGTCTTTTTCCCCGGCGGCGATCCCGGTGACAATCCCCCGGAGCTGGTCATGCCCTTCCTGGCGGATGTGGCAAAGGAATTGATCCCTCGCCATCCCCACGCCCGGGTTTGGCTCTCCCTTCAGGGCTTTCACAAAGACAAAGTCGCCACGGCCTATGACTATGTAAAAGAGCATCAGCCCGACTGGCTTGGCGGCTTTGTGGACGGTCCCTCCAGCCCGCCCACCGATGAACAACGGATGAATCTGCCCCCGCAGTACAAGTTCCGACTTTATCCTGACATCACTCACAACAAGCTCTGCCAGTTTGTCGTGCCGTGGTGGGACAACGCCTTCGCCCTCACCCTGGGCCGCGAAGCCATCAACCCGCGCCCGTCCCAGTACACGCAAATCCACAACTGGTACGCGCCCTACAGCGACGGCTTCATCAGCTATTCCGACGGCGTGCACGACGATGTGAACAAGGCCATTTTCAGCTATCTCGCGTGGGATCCGGCGACGGATCCACGCACGATACTGGAGGACTACAGCAGGGTCTTCTTCAATCCGAAAGTTGCCGCGAAAGCGACCGACGGCATTTTTGCGCTGGAGAAAAATTGGCAAGGCAGTCTGGCGGAGAATGGCGCGGTCGATGGCACGCTGTTGCTCTGGCAGCAACTGGAAAAAGAAGCCCCGCAGCTTGCGGGCAACTGGCGCTGGCAGATGAACCTCATGCGCGCCTACTACGACGCCTACACCCGCAAGCGCCTCCTCCGCGAGAGCGCATTGGAGATCGAAGCGAATCGGGCCCTGCTGAAAGCACCGGAAATCGGCGCGGAAGCCGCCATGGCCGAAGCCTTGAAAATTCTCAGCGTGGTGGATGAAGTCAACGCCGCTCCCGAACTGCTCAAGCGTGTGGAGGAGCTCTGCGACGACCTCTTCAAGTCCATTCAGCTTCAGACCAGTGTGGAAAAATATGGTGCGGCGGGCGCGGAGCGCGGGGCCTCGCTGGACTTCGTGAACTATCCGCTCAATAACCGCTGGTGGCTCGAAGACGAATTCAAAAAAGTCGCTGAAATGAAGAGCGAGGAAGAAAAAGTAGCGCGGCTCCACACCCTCGCAACCTGGGAGACCCCCGGCCCCGGCAGCTACTACGACGATATCGGCAACGTCGCCAAGACGCCCCACGTCCAGCGCGAACAATCTCTCGCCACCGACCCCATTGGTGCGAAAGCTCCCTACCCCACGTGGTGGTGGCTCGACAATGGACTCAGCCGCCTGCGCCTCTCCTGGCAAGTCACGATGGATTTCCCCGAAGCCGTGATCTATGCCGGTGTCGACCCCAACGCGACCTACAAAGTCCGCCTCACCGGCTACGGCCAGATGCTCCTTAAGATCGACGGTGAGCGCGTGCAGGGCGACAGAGCAAAGATCGAGCACGGCGATTTCGTCGAGTTCGAAGTGCCTTCGAAGGCCCTCGAAGATCGTCGCATCGAGCTCACCTGGGATCGCCCCACCGACGAGGCCCTCCTCAACTGGCGTAAACAATCGCGCTTGGCCGAGGCGTGGTTGTTGAAACAGTAGGGGGGGCGGGACCGTCCTGAACGAAAGGGCCCTCGGACACGAAAAAGGGACTTCGCGTCATTTCAATCGCTGAAACCCGATGAAGCCCGCCACGCGTTCGGGACCGTCCCGCGTTTTTAAAAGCGGGGGACGGTCCCGAACGTTGGGTTGAGCCTTGCCCGGGCACAATGATCGTTGCCTGGTCGAGAGGACATTTTCTAACAGAGTGCCGTTCCGTGCAGGACATTCCCCTCGTCACCCGTGGTCGCGACCTACCACTACGTCACCGCACACAGGTCCAAACCACATCGCCCTCATTGCGATTGTCTTCCGTCACACCGCCGTCATCCTTTCGGTTAAGTCCGACGCTGTAGAGTATGAAACCCTCGCCATCGAGGCGGTAGCGGTAGGGCTCGCCGGAGAAGGGATCGAGCGGCAGCGGGGCGGCCGACCCGAGCGCGTCCAAGGTGTCAGGATAACTTCCATGCTGGACTTTCCACGCGCGAAGTTGGGTCGCGATATGCATGAAATCGCAGCGCGCCGCCATGCGGTCAAAGGCATTGATGTTACCAATTATAGCGGGGCCCATGAGGGGCACAACCCAATTGAATGGTGAAAAGAAGGCTCCAGCCCCTCCCCGCGTGTCCAAAGCGTCAAGCTGCGCTCTCCGCGCGGATCTCGGCTCCAGCGCGAGCGCGTCGTCTGTGGCGAACCAGAATTCGATTAGCTTCGAGTTGTTTGCAGACATGAAGAGGCGGAGCAGCGGCATTTCTCTAGATAGGCAGAAGGCTGCTTCGCTGGCCAGATTCTTGCGGTATACCTCCGGGTCCGTGACGATCTTCAATAATTTCGAATAAGGCTCACCTAACGGCAACATCGCATCCGTGGTATTCATTACATTTTCCGCGGCGATAAGTGATGTTTCGACGCACGCGATCCGGACCAGCAGGGCCAAAAGCGTGGGGTCCTCATTCATCGTAGCGGCCATACGCAGCCCCGCCTCCAGCCACCGGCACGCGCCGTCCAAGTCGCCCGAGCGCGCGTCGAAGATCGCTTTAGCGGCCAGGTTGCGCGCGAGTTCACGGGGAGCGCTCAACTCGAAAGGAGGCGTCTCGAAGTCTATTTCCTCCGCGGCTGAGCCCCGTGGCAGCGACTGCGCTTCTTCCACTTTTTGGAAAGCCTCCTCCATCGCCGCCAATTTCACCCGCACCCGACCTTCGATCTCATCGGGCGGCGGCAATTCCTCATCTTGCTGGCCCCGCTTCCGAAAGGCTTCAGGGCCTTTGGTGAGCGCGGAAAATGCCGACCAGTCGCCGTACTCGGCATTGACTTGGGACATAAGCCCGGCGGCATACAGATACACCCGCCCCGCGTCCTCCTCCGGCGCTGGACGCTCGGGAATGAAATCGCGGAAGTCCACCGCGCCGAAGCGTTCGCGGAAGGCCTCGCGCTGACGCTGGACCTTGCGCAGCAGGATCTGGTCCGCGATGAGATAGGTCACGATGAGCAACACGACGAAGACTAGGAAGCCACGGAAGATCCGGAACAGGTTGCGGCGCTTCGGACGGCGTGGAGATTCGCTTGATTCGTTCATGGCCGACTCCTCGGTTTGTAAGAATTCCAGACCCGTAGTGACAACCGAAAGTGGCTTAACCTTTCAGGTTGAGGCATTGAATCGGTGAATGGTCAAAGTAAATGGATACGTGTTCGTGTCGGTGCGTTGGCACTTGTGGAACTAATTGCAAAGTCCACGGTCCTGTGGAAATCGACAGTAGCTTTGTCTAAACCTGGAAGGTTAAGCCACCTTCGGTCGTCATTGAAATCCTGGTATATTTCCTCGTGCTCCGGCGTTGAATGCGATTAAAATAGCCTGTACGCACTGAGATGGACGTGGTAGTGATCAGCCATATTCCTTACGAGTTTCTGCAAAGCTTTTGAGCTTCGTCGATTGTCAAAATCTTACATCCGTATTTACTGTGCCATCTGTAAACAGCATTCAATAGCTCTCGCGGGTCGCGACTTCAATTTACCTCCGACAGCGACATCGTTAACCCCACCGTCTCCACCACAAAGGGCCGTCGGTAGGCCTCCATGTTCTGAGCCACGATATAGTCACGCACCAGAGCTTCCGTCGCCTCCGCGAGCGTCTCCGCCACTTGCTGCTCCACGTGGGCCAGTTGCTCGGCGTAGGTTGTTGTGCGAAGGCCTTGGCGAATTTCCTCGGAGCCGCTTTCGAACCACATCGACCAGCCATACACCGCGATAAGCAGCGTCGCGCACCATTCCATCGTGTGTTGCAGGCGCTTCCACTCAGACGGGCGTTCGCGTTCGGTAGCTTTTAACAAACGGCCGCGCAGCGCATCCGACGGCGCGGCCAGGGCAAGCGATTTCAGCCTTTCTTCAATTGGGTTCATGGAACACCGCCTCCTCCGCTTCGAGGATTTCCTTCAACTTCGCCAGCGCGTAGCGATAACGACTCGCGACGGTATTTTGGGACGCGCCTGTAATTCGCGCGATATCTTTGAAGGTCATGTTCTGGTAAACCTTTAGCACCACCACCTCGCGCTGTTCCACCGGCAGGGCCAGCAGCGCCGAATTGACCCGCGCGGCCTCCTCCGCCGATTCCAACGACGATTCTATTGGTGTCAGCACTTCCGCCGCGTACGTCAACTCCGCCGCCGCCCTCGTCCGCACCGTGCGCTTGCGCAGACGGCTCAATGCCTCGTTGCGCGCCGCGCGGTATAGGTACCCTGCGGGATTGCGCAGGCCCAACCACCCCCTTGATCGCGCCAGCGCCCGAAGGAACACGTCTTGCACCACATCCTCCGCTTCCGCGCGGTCCGCGAGGATGGCATGGACATACCCATAGACCCCCAACCCGTGGGCGTCGTACAAGGCCCCGAGCCATGCGCTGTCGTCCGTGCCGCCGATGGTGTGTTCCTCGCTCTCCGCTGGTGTGTTCTGGATAAATGACGCGCAAGGCCGCTTGTTTTGTCTAAGGTGCGGCTGGAAAAACAGGAAGAATGGGTCTTATGGGTCTTATAGGTCTTATGAGTCAATATGAAACAACGCCAGCGCGCCATCTCATAGGACCCATAGGACCCATAGGACCCATAAGACCCATTCCCACTCAATTCACTATTCGAAATTCGCCATGCCAAATTCCCCTCACCCCTCCGGCGGCGTATCCGCCTGGATAAAATTAAACAAATCCCGGATATCCTGATCCGACATCCCGTTCAGCAGTCCCTCGGGCATCACCGACAGCTTCATCGGCTCCTTCGACTTCACCTTGTCCCGGGGCACGGTCATCTCGTTGCCGGCCGAATCCACCAGTGAGATCTCCGCGTCCGTCTCGCGCAGGAGGAAACCATTGACCACCCGCTCTTCCGCGCCAAGGCCATCGTCTTCCCCGAGAATGGTGAATGTCGTGCCCGTGAATTCGGGCAGCACGGACATGCTCGGATCGATTACGTTGGTGAAGAAGGCCCACATATCCTGTCGGTTAAGGCCCGTAAGATCAGGGCCGACTTTGCGGCCAATGCCCAGGTGTACATGGCACTTGCCGCAAATATTTTCGAAAACCTTGATGCCGTTGCGCGCATTACCGGGGCCGTTTTTCCACGTGGCCCAGGCGGCGTTCACTTGCGCCTGTTTTTCCGCCGGGCTTGTGCGGATGGCGCCCCAGTGTTTGCCCACCAATTCGTCAATCGCGGGATCGTTCAGCGCGGCCAGGTTCGCAAGGAGATCCCGCGCCACATCCGCCGGGGGAATCTTGTCCGTGTCCACGGCCTCCAGCAGCATGGTGGCCCAGGCCTTGCGCGCCACGAGGGCGCTGGCAATTTTTGCTTTGAGGTCACCGGCGGCGGGAAGGGCGGCAAGCAATGCCGCGCCGATCTCCGGATCACCAAATTGCTGCAACGCCGCGAGCGCGTCTTCGCGGAACGCACCGCCCTCGTTGAAAAGGGAGAGCAGGGTCTCCTTCGCAGGCGCGTAGGCCTCTTCGCCGAGCAACTTGATCAGGGCCTTTCGCTGGCCCGCGTCCGCGGATGCGTCCGCAATGGTGGCGGCCGCCAGATCGAAGACCTGCTTGTTTCCGAGGCGCGCCGCAATGATGAGCAATTGGGTATTGCCGGGATCGTCATCGAGCATGTCGGCCAGCTTCGTATTCAGTGCTTCGGGTACCACGGCATTGGTGCCCTGGCCCAGTCCGGTGGCCATGCCGGTGAGGAGCTGCTGGCGCTGCGCGGGCCCCTCCAGGCTTGCCAGCACTTCGGCGCACGCATTGAAATCCTCGTCCTTCCGATCCTGCGTGAAGCGTTGGCCCAGGCGGGGCACGATGGTATTGTCAAAGATTATGCTGCCGGCATCGCCCGCATCCTTCACCCAGGCCAGCACGGCCGCGCGATCCTGACGGAGCTGGCCTTCCACCGCCCACCACAAAAGCATGGGGATGTGAAGGTCCTGCACATCCTTGCCTGATCGCAGCATGGCCAGCACCACGGGCAGGCCGTATTCAGGCGCAAGTCGCTTTGCCGTACTCGCGAGCTGACTGCGCAGATGCGGCTCGGTCTCCACCTGACCCATCGCCACCAGTTTGCGCCCGATCAGTTCACTGGCCGTGCCATCGTTCCCCAGCAGGCGCACGGTCCACTCGCGGACCAGCGGATTCGGATGGTCCAGGGCGCGCGCGGCGAATTCCGGCGTGAAGCCGCCACAGGCGTTGATGGCCCAGAGCAGGCGCAGCGAGCGCTCCTCCACCACATTGGGTTCCCAGAAATCCGCTTCAATGGCGGGCACGGCGCTGACATCCCTGCGATCATAGAGCACGCGCAGGGCAGTCTCGCGATACCACTTGTTCGGGTGGTCCAGCATTTTGATGAGTTCTTCCGTCGTCGCCGCACCCAGGTCAAAGGGCGCATAGGGCGTGTTGGCGCCATAGCTCACGCGGTAAATGCGGCCCGTCTCGCGCATGATGCGGTCCGTCTCCGCCGACACGCTCCACGTGATGTTGGAATCGTGCCAGTCGGCCACATAAAGGGCACCATCGGGTCCCTGGGCCATGGCGACAGGCTGGAAATGGGCGTCGTCGGTTTCGAAGAGCTTGGTCGTCTCATGGGCGGAAAAGGTCGAACCCATGGGCTTCAGCTCCGCCGCGCTCACGTGGTGCACCAGCGCCCGCGCGGTGAAGAGGGCGTTCTGATATTGCGGCGGGAAGTTCGGCGCGAGATACGAGACCATGCCTTGCGAGAGCTTGGCCTTCGAACTATGGTCTTCCATGTTCTCAAACCAGCCATAGGCATAAGGGTTGGTCAATTCGCCGTGTTTCGCCCAGCCCTTCCAGTAGTAGCCACCCTGCACCTGATGGTACCCGATAACACCGCCGTTGCCGCCCGTGAACATGCGGCCCTGGGCATCCAGCGCAATACCGAAGTTATTCATGCCGCCTTCCGCGAACAGTTCAAAGCGTTTGTCCGCCGGATTGTAGCGCCAGAGATTCTGACCCTTGAAATGAACAGGCGCGTTGTCCATTCCCGGCTGGGTGATGGTCGCCGTCGTGGTCGAGCCCTGGTAGCCGTAGAGCCAGCCGTCGGCGCCCCAGGTGAGGCCATTGGCCACGGCGTGGAGATCTTCCAGGCCGAAGCCCGCCAGGTGCACCACGGGATCGCCATCGGGCACGTCGTCGCGATTCGCGTCGGCGTAGAAAAGCAGATAGGGTGGATTCAACACCCACACACCCCCACGCCCCGGCAAGGCCGACGTGGTGACGCTCAATCCCGACACAAATTCCTTCACCGAGTCGAAGCTGCCGTCGCCGTTCGTATCTTCGTGGATGGTGACCCTGTCCTTCCCCTTCAAATGGTTCGGCGGCGCGACAGGGGGGAAGTTCTCGTATTGGATGCGCCAGTATTCGTCATGGCCGATGACCTTGAGCCCCTCGGGAAAGGGAAACTGGAGGTATTGGGTGATCCAGAGGCGACCCCGCTCGTCGAAATTCATGCACAGGGGCTGGCGCACCTCGGGCTCGCGCAAAACCGTTTCCAGTTGGAATCCTTCGGCGGTCTTGAACTGGATATCGGCGGGGTCCTGCGCGGTTGCGCCCAGGGCCAGACCTGCTGTAGCGGCAAGCAAAAAGGATTTCATGGACACGAGGGATCTCCCGGTAAGCTGGCCCCGCCAGCGTTTTCGCCTGAGCCTGCTATTGTGGCGAATCGCCAGGGGGCGATCAAGGGCTAGGCATGCGTGCGATAGAGGCGGAGGCATAGGATTGGGGTTATCAAGGGCGATGCCGGGTGCGGTGACGAGGTTGCTCGAAATTTGTCCACTACCTGCCACCACCAGTGAGCAAGTATTCCGGCGACTGCTGCTGGCTGCCAGAATTACCCCCTATTACCAGACGACATTTCGGTGCGATAGAGTCTCCCAGGCCCCCTGCTGAGTCAAGATTCGCCGACTTTCGTCAGGAATGGGTTCTCGATCACGAGGTCTCCAATACGCTGGCCATGCTGCAAATCTTCGGTAAGCAGTCGTGTACAACCGGCTTCGAGTGCGGCGGCCACGATAAGGGCGTCATAAAAGCCGATTCGGTAGCGCGCCTTGATTTCCAGTGCGCTTGCGTAAAGGCCGACATGCGCACCCACTTTCAGCATAGGCGCCAAAATCGCATCGAGATAGTCCCGAGTCTCGACAGTCCCAAGCGGAGAGTTGGCCTTTCGTGTAATGGCGTTCAGGCATTCCTAGATGACTTGGAAGCTGATACAGGCATTGCCCGTTGTCACGCCTTCCCGAATTATTCTGTCGGCGATGGGCGCTCTGACTTCGTCATTGGCCTCTATCTGATAGCTGAAATGATTCGTGTTGAGAAAGCGCTCAGCGCTCATTCATTTCGTCCCGGGTCAACTTACGCCCAACGACCACCTTGCCGCGAACCGAGTTCATCACTTCGTCATAGCGCCTGGCTCGGGCTTCCTGCCCCGCATAGTCCGCGAGCCAATTGCTCAGCAGAATCTCAAGCGTCGTATGCTCCAGGCGCGCCCGTTGTTCCGCGGCCTCCGCAAGCTCTTCGTCAAGCTTTAGTGTGATGGTTCTCATGATGATTCTGACTTCATCGGAGTAATTTTTGCTCGTGTAGAGTTTATACCAATATGGCCGGAGGAGAAAGATTTTCCCACAGATCTGCACAGATCCACACAGATTGTACAAAGGGAGGCCAAAGTAGCCAAGGGTGGCGGGTTGGTGATGAAAGGAGTATGGCCGATCTATCTGTGCGAATCTGTGTAGATCTGTGGGAAATGCTTTTCTTGCGGACAACGGCTGCTCCAGGCTTTTCTTGGCGTTCGCTTTTCGAGGGCAAGCCCCTTGCAAAAAATCTCCGCACCCTCTATCGTATGCGACGGTAGCACCCATGGGAGAGGCGGTTTGGCAAAACAGCAGCAAGGTATAGCACCCGACGTGATCGCGTCGTACAAGGCGCAGTGTGCCGCCCTGTCTGAAGACTGGCAGCGGGTCCACGCGCTTCTCGACGCCTACCACGCGTTCGGTGCGGATCGGGAGAGTCTGGAACTGGAGTACATGGCGCTGCGGAGCAAGCTGTCCTGCGACTATCCCGTTCTGTCCTACTGGCGCAAGGGCGGCTTCGGTCTGAGTGCGGAAATCAATCGGACTCTCGCCCTGGGCAGCAGTCTGGCCTCCCTGTCGGAATCCTCCGGAGCCTCGTGTGGTACCGTGCAGAAGCACTGGCAGGCCGCCTGGACCGCGTTGCGCAAGGTGATGGACGTGTTGCAGGGGGCCGAGCGCCAGATCGCCGAAGGCAAACCCGCCGAGCTGCCGCCCGAATTGCTCGTCCACGCCACCCACGTACCCTTCCCTATCCGGAAAGTGCTCAAGGTCCTGGGCACGGTGGCCGCCGTGCTGCTTGTCGCCGGAACCCTTTATGTCATGCGAAACTTCCTCGGCTTCTGGGCGCCCGGCGCCGGTGCGGGACTCGCGGTAGAGGGCATGACCAACGCCGAGCAGATCGAGGCGGTGCTCGTGACCATG
This sequence comes from Candidatus Hydrogenedentota bacterium, assembly GCA_016791475.1. NCBI lineage: Bacteria > Pseudomonadati > Candidatus Hydrogenedentota > Candidatus Hydrogenedentota bacterium. The sequence goes on along the minus strand of JAEUWI010000062.1, from coordinate 1,794 downwards.
AACGAAGCCTTCAAGAACAACGACGTGGACCGGTTCATGACCGTCATCGCCGATGACTTCCAGGACGAAGAAGGCAATGGGAAGACCAAGCTCCGCGTGGCACTCCAGGCCTTCAAGGAAGCGGGGGAGCTGGCCCGGGCTTCGGTGAATTGGAGCCGCATGACCATCACCGAGCGGGACGGCCTGATCGACGTCCGGCCGGTCTATATCGAGGCGCCCGACGGCGAGCTGACGATTTTCCTCGGCTTCAAGTCCTATCGCGGGGGCAAGCTGTTGATCGCGACGGGCAGCGCCGCATAACATGGTACAATGACGGACGGACGTAGCGTTGGGAGCGCAACGCCGGACTGAAATCCAAACAGGTGGACGGAAACAAGGTAGTGGCCATGTTCATTCTGCGGCGGACGAAGGGGGATACGGACGGCGAGTGCTGGCCCATCAGCGCCGCGTCGCTGTTCATTGGGCGCAGCGCCCAGTGCGACGTCACCGTCGGCGACCCCACCGTATCCCGCCGCCACTGCGAGGTCTATGCCCAGAACGGCGGTATCTTTCTGCGCGATCTGGGCAGCAGCAACCTCACCCTGGTCGATGGCCAGCCCGTGAAGACGGCGGAGCTCCACCCCGGCAACCATATCATCGTAGGGACCGCCCATTTTGTGGTGGAGGAATCGAACGAAGAAGCACCCGCGGCGACCGCACCCCTGCCGGCATCCGCCCGCCGCTCCCTGGCGGTGGATCGCAACATCTTCGTGGACGAAAGCCGCCTGCCGGAGGTGATCGCCCTCGGTACTCGCGGCGTCGAGGGCCTAAGCAGGCTCTTTCGGCTCGCGCGGCTCCTGAGCGAGACCCAGACGATCCAGGAGCTCGCCATGATCCTCCATGAGACGCTCACGGAGACATTCAAGCCGGAAATCTGCTGGATCGCCCGCTACATCGAAGAGCGCAGCACCCTGACCTTCTTCAACGCACAGGGCGAGATTGTAGACGCCCCCGAAGACGCGCCGCGCAAGATCGTAGAGGCGGCCTTCTTCCGGCGCAGCGGCCTGCTCTGGCCTCGGGAGAAAGACGGGGTGGTCCAGGCTCAGGCCGCCGCACCCCTCGTCACACCCGAAAAACGGGTCGGCATCATTGTGCTCCAGAGCATGCCCCACGTCCTCTATGATTCCCTGGATCTGGAACTGCTCTCCGCCATCGCCCACACCGCCGCCCCCTTCGTAAAGTCCATGGAACAGGCCGAGCAAACCCAAATCTCCCTCACCAAGCTCCGCAAGCAGTGGGGGCTGTAGGGGGGGCAGCACTCCGCTTTGAAAACGCGGGACGGTCCCGAATGGCACTAACTTAAGGGTGCCTTGTACTGATTTCTATGAGGTGTCTCCTTGAATTCCTTCCTGGGTTTGTTGAGCATGGCGTAGTTTTTCGGTCTTCTTTTTTTGGCTCTCGGTTCGTTGCGGTCTGGTCGTTGCGGGAGCCTGTTTCGGGCGAGGGTTTCAAGTAGGACTTTCCAGAGTAGTTGAAATTTTTGCTTTGTGGTTTGCGGCTGGGTGGAGTATTTCGCCCACTGCCTAAGGGTGTCGAGGCAGGGCTTGTACGCGAGTTCTTCTGGCCGGTGTTCATGTTCCAGTGCGGCTTGGAGTATGGAGGCGCGCACGAGGTTATAGGCGATCACGTGCATGGTAAGTTCCTTGTGGATCATTTCGGGGCTTTTGCAGCGCAAGATATCGGCTCCTTGGGTGATCTTGAGGTCGCGTAGCCACAGTTCCACTTTCCAACGCTGGCGATAGAGTTCTTCCACCG